>JACQDI010000836.1 GCA_016201195.1 Acidobacteriota bacterium
CTTGTGGGTGAAAGGGGATCCCAGACTGGATGGTCTTCGAGGGGACCCGCGGTTTGAAAACATACTGCGGCGCATGGGACTGGGAGGATGAGCCCTCACCCAGGCCACCAGCGTTCGTTCCATGGATCGTAGATCGTAGGCCTCGGGTCGCGGAGCCCAGGATCCACGTTCTACGATCCACGCTCTACCACAGCCTTCGCTTTGGCCACAATCGCGTTGGCGGAAATGCCGAAGCGGTCAAGCAGCTCCTCGGGCTTGCCGCTGCGCGGGATCTCGCGGACAGCCAGCTTGTGAACCTCCACCCGGTCCTCGGCCAGAGCGGCGAGCACTGCGTCGCCGATGCCGCCGTGGGCGTAGTGGTCCTCGACAGTCATCACTCTGCCTCCGGTGGCGCGGGCAGCCTGGCGAAGCGCTTCCCGGTCGATCGGCTGGACGCTGTAAAGATCGACGACGCGCACGGCAATCCCTTCGGCAGCCAAGCGCTCGTGGGCCTTCAGCGCCTCGAACACGGTCACCCCGGCGGCTACGAGGGTGACCCGATCCTGCCCGCTCTGCCGCAGCACTTTGCACTTCCCGGTCTCAAACTTCTCGTCGTTGGCGTAGATCACAGGAATTTTCGGGCGGCCGGTGCGGATGTAGACCGGGCCGTGGATGGCGGCGGCGGCCTCCACCGCCCGCCACGTGCTCACCGCGTCGGCGGGATAAAGCACCGTGAAATTCGGCTCGGCGCAGGCCATGGCCAGGTCCTCCAGGCCCATCTGCGACGGCCCGTCCTCGCCGATCGAGACGCCCGCGTGCGTCCCCACCAGCTTGATGTTGCTGTTGCTGATGGCGGCCATGCGGATAAAATCGTAGGCCCGGGTGAAGAAGCAGGCGAAGGTCGAGGCGAACGGAATCTTCCCCTTGGCGGCGAAGCCCATCGTTGCCCCCACCATGTTCTGCTCGGCGATGAAGCCTTCAAAAAACCGCTCGGGAAACCGCTTCAGGAATTCCTCGCTGAAGGTGGAGTTCTTGACGTCGGCGTCTAGCGCCACCACCAGCGGGTTGGCCTCGCCCAGGGCGGCCAGGGCCGCCCCGAAGGCCTCGCGGGTGGCCACGCTCTGGCCGGCCGAATAGGCCGGAGGCCGGACCGCGCCTGCCGGCGCGCGGCCCCTGCCGGCAGACGGCTTGACGGGGGCCCAGACGGCCGGCTGGTCGTTGAGCCGGGATTGTAGAGCGCCGATCGCCGTGTCAGTCTCCTCGCCCTTCTTCAGCGCCCGGCCGTGCCAGCCCATGCGGTCCTCGGCGAAGGCGATCCCCTTGCCTTTGATCGTCCGCGCCAGCACCACGGTCGGCCGGTTGGGCGTGCGTGCCGCTCTCTCATAGGCCTCCAGCAGCTCGGGGATGCTGTGGCCGTCCACCTTCAACGCCTGCCACCCGAAGGCTTCCCAGCGGACGGCGTAGGCATCCAGATCGTGCTGCAACATGGTCGGGTCACTCTGGCCCAGCCGGTTGATATCGATGGTGGCGCAGAGGTTGTTCACCTTGTGATAGGAGGCGACCGCGGCCGCCTCCCAAACCGAGCCCTCCGCCGATTCGCCATCCCCCAGAACTACATAGATGCGCTGGTCGGACTTCTCCAGCCTGGCGTTGAGGGCCATGCCCAGCCCGACCGAGAGGCCCTGGCCGAGCGAGCCGGTGGCCACGTCCACGAACGGCACCCGGGGCGTGGGATGCCCGTCCAGGTCGGAGGTGATCTTGCGCAGGTTCAATAGCTCCTCCGGCGGGATGAATCCGGCCTGCGACCACGCGGCGTACAGGATGGGGGCGGCGTGACCCTTGGAGAGAAGGAACACGTCGCTGCGCGGATTGGCCGGCTCGGCCGGGTCGTAGCGCATCACCGAAAAGAACAGCGTGGAGACGATCTCAGCGGCCGAGGCGCAACTGGTGGGATGGCCGCTGCCGGCCTCCGTGGTGGCGCGGATCGAGTCGATCCGCAACTGGGTCGCCCGCTGCTCAAGCGCCGTGACCAGTTCCGCGTCTGTTGTCGTGACAGCCATCGAAAACCCTCCGGAATCTCTTCATTTTACCAGCCATCCGGCCTTCGAATGACACACCCGTGGTCACCATGCTCGTTGTGGGGGCGGGTGTCGGAATCTGCCCACTTTAGCTTAGCCCGCGGTCGGGCCTCACCCTGATCAAGGTGAGCAGTGCGCTAAATGTGCGTTGATGCCCTGCCGATAGGCTCTTGTAATCCAACCATGAGCCTTCTATCATTCGGAGTGATGCGCCAGGCGAAACTCTGGGAAAGCCCGGGTAGGACGATCCGGACCACCAGGACCAAGAAGCCGCTTCTGGCGGTGCCAACTCAGTATAAGCCGCTTCCTTCCGTCTGGGATGAGGGCGATGCCGAATTGCTCGAAAGATTGCTGAACTTCTACCCCCGCAAGCGCCCCAAACGAATCCTTGACGCCACGGTGAACGGCGGTCGGTTCTGGCGCGGGAGTAATCGCCCGGTTATCGGAATGGACATCGCACGCACGCATCGCCCTATGGTCGTGGCGGACAACATCTGCATGCCCTTCCGTAAGGCCAGCTTTGATGTGATAGTCTACGATCCACCACATATCCCCAATCAGGGGAAGGACAGATCTAAGGATTTCAACACGCGCTTCGGCCTAGTGCTCCGATCCTCGAAAGAGAATGGGTACACGTTCTCACATACCTACCCGCCGTTTCTTCAGGAAGCTCACGCCATCTTGAAGCCCGAAGGGATCCTGCTGTGCAAGATCACTGATTACATCCACGATCACCAATATCAGTGGGCGCATGTGGAGTTCGTACAAGCGGCTAAAGTAGTTGGGTTTCAGCCTTGCGACTGCATCATCAAGATCCGCAAAGGCCCCATTATTGACCCGAAATGGAAGGTTGCCCACCACAGCCGCCGACAGCACTGCTACTGGTTGGTTTTTCGCAAATCGGACAAATGCGAATAGGTCCAATCAGGAAACGAGCAGTTCCCAACAGGAAGATTCCTGATCTGGCACTTCCCATCCGATCCGTCGAAGTGAACATGAAAGATCACTTCGCCATCCCCCAGAACGTCGGCGCCCAAGCTTTGCCGGCCCTTCCTTTTACCGACGAGGTGTAGTTCCGCCCGATGAATAAGCTTCAGATTTTCCACAGGGATTTCCAATAGCTGATAGTGGATCAGCGGCGGTTTCCAAACGGCACGGAGCATCAGGATGATGTCATACCTGCCTAGATGCTCCAGCGCCCGCTGAATCAGAACCTCGGGCGTCCAGGGCTCCCGCTCAGTGGTGCACAACTTTGTGATGCTGATGAGTTTCGAGCCCGTTCCGACACCCGTTTCCGTCTTCAGCGAGATTTTCTTATCCTCAACGAGCAGATCGTGGCTGGGCTGGTTGCGACCGGTACCTTTGATGACCGTGAACGGTTTTTTGATCCATCTGAAAGCCTGTTCCACGAGCGCTTCGAAGTAGATTCCCTGCGGCGGCACTCTGGGATAGAGCGAATGGTGCACGTTCACCAAGGCGCGGATAGCGATGAGAAAATCAGGTTGGAATACTCCGCTCGGCTCCGGCAAGGTGCTTTGAATTCTAGCACATGAGGAATAAGCTCTGGCGGAGAGAATTCGAGGAAAATGGCAAACGGTGAAGACTGGGGGCGATCCCGATCAACGCACTCTTAGCGCACTGCTCCAGGGTGAGCAAGTTTGCTCGTCGGGTGCAGCCGGTCCTGTGCGGTTCACCCAGCCAGGGTCCGGCTGGCACGAGGCGTGGAAAATCGTTAAACGAAACGCCCCGGCGCGCGTCCAAAGGGGCATGAGATATGTGTGTCTGCTTCTGACCGCTTCCCTTTCTCTGGCCGCCGCGGACGAAAAGGCGGTCCCACGCCAGAAGGCGCGCGAGCTGCTCGATTCGGCGGCCAAGATGGTCACCTCCGCCCAGCCCCAGGTACAGGTGGCGGCTCTGCTCCACCTGGGCGACAACTACAACCTGGTGGATCGCAAGAAGGCCCAGGAATACCTGGAACAGGCTTTCGCGGCAGCGGCTGACCTTCCCGGCGAGTCGCGGGGCCGGATGCAGGCCCAGGTGGTGATGGCCATGGCCGACGTAAGTCTGGACAAGGCCCTGGAGTTGCTGCCGCAGTTGACCCCGCCCGCCGGGCCGGGACCAGATCCGCGCCCCCGGGCTGCCGAGAAGGTCGTCCGCCTGATGCTTGACAAGTCGGACTTCAACCGCGCCATCGAGACCGTCGAGACGGTCGGCTCAACCGGCGAATACCCCTTCCAGGCCGCCCGGCTGATTTTCGAGAAGCTGCCCGACGACGATCCCCGGCGCGTCCAGGTGTTCGGCGCAGCCACCACGGCCTTTATCGGCCGCCCCCGCGGTCCCTTCGCCGAGTGGCTGACCAAGCGCTGGCGCGAAGTCCCCAAACCCATGGCCGAATCCGCGTTGCAGGCGGTGCTCAATTCCATCCTCGACCGCAAGGACGATGCGGATACAGTCACAAAAACCAACATCTCCACTGCTCGGGGCGCGGTCAGCTTCACCACGCGCCAGGACCAGGAGCTGTTCCAGATCATGGATGTGCTGCGGTCGCTCAACCCCAAGCGCGCCGACGAGCTGATCGAGGCCCGACTCGAGCTCAAGGGCGCCGTGGAGCGGTTCCCGCTGGGGATGAGCTCGATGACGGAGGGCGACGCCGGCAACAATGTGTCCGTGTCGGCGATGCGAAGCAACAAGGGCGGGCCACCCCAGGACGATGCGCGCGAGCGGCTGAACGCAATCGCCCGCGCCCGGGTGGCCGAGGCGCTGGGCGTGCTCAAGTCCGATCCCCAGCAGGCGCTGTCGCTGGTGCGGGGCATCCCCGTGCCGGCCATGCGCGCGGAGGTGCTGGGCTCAGTCGCCCGCTCGGTCAGCGAAAAGGACCCCTCTACCGCCAAGAGCGTGCTCGATCAGACCATCGAGATCCTCAAGGACATCCAGAACCCCGGCGACCGGATCCGAGTGTGGGACATCGTCGCCGAGGCCGCCCACCGGGCCAAGGAAGAGCAACGGGCGTGGGAGGCCATCGACCGCGGCCTCGCCGACGCGGCGACTCTGTACAAGCAGGATACGGATGTCGAAGCGCCCAACGAAGCGCTGCGGGAATACTGGCCGTCCACCCAGTCCTACCGCCGGCTGGTCTCGCGCGCGGCGAAGCTGTTCGGCACGGAGGCGGAGCCGCTGCTCGCCAAGATCACCGACCCCGATATCGCCCTGCTGGCGCGCATCGAGATGGCGCAGGCGCTGCTCGGCCGCGAGACCTCGGCCAACGAGACCGAAGTTTCCCGCAGCGGCGGCAAGCAGACGCAGCGTCAGACGGACCGGTAGGGTAAGCCTCTAGCTTGCCCAGGATCGTGGAACGTGGATCGTAGAATGTGGGCTCCGCTGCCCTGGGCCCACGATCTACAACCCACGATCCAGCTCAGTAGATTCCCGGATACGTGTTCGGAGAAGTGAGTGACTTGCGCATGCCGGTAAGATCCTTCTTGTAGGTACCGAGCGATACCGCCCTTTGCCGCTGCTGCTCCGGCGTCACCAGGGCTGGCGCCATTTCGGGGGCGGCCGAGA
>JACQDI010000837.1 GCA_016201195.1 Acidobacteriota bacterium
AATATCGTTGAGATATAGCACGTACGCCACCACCGCGTACACCTCCGCGTGGCTCAACGTCCCCGCCTGGTTGAACGGCATCGCCCGGTTCACGTAATCCCACACCGTCGTCGCGTAGGGCCAGTAACTCCCCACCGTCTTCTTCGGCTTCGGAGTAGCGAGGGTGCCCTGTCCTCCCACCAGTGTCGGCCCGTCGCCTCCCTCACCCTTTTGCCCGTGGCATTTTGCGCAGCGCGCGGCGAAAACCTCTCTTCCCTCCGCCGCCGTTCCCGATCCTTCCGGCAACGCGGTTCCATCCGGCGCCACCAGGATCCCCATCGCCCGGATCTCCTCCCCCGCCGGCGTCCTGCCTACCCCATACTTCGGCGACTGCCCCGCGAGCCCGGCCGCCCCCGCCAACAGCACCACCACCGCGATCGCGCCACAGGTCCCCGCGTCCCCGTGTCTCCGCGTCCCCGCGTCTCCCCATCCCCGCGTCTCCGCGTCTCTCCTCCCCCCTCTCCCCTCACGCCTCCACATTGGTCACCCTCCCGTCGGCCCCCACCTTCCACAGCTTGATCCCGTTGTAGTGGAAGCCCGAGTTGGTTCCCCGCACCGCGGTCAACGCCTCCCGCGACGGCTGCACGTAGCCCGTCTCATCGATCGACCGGGAAGCGATCACCGTTTCCTTCCCGTCCCACCGCCATGGCAGCCGGAACCGCACCCACGCCAGCCGCAGCCGCGGCTCTTGCAGTTGCGCCGCCTGCCAGCTCCGCCCGCCGTCGGAGGTCACCTCCACCCGCTCGATCCTCCCCCGCCCGGACCACGCCAGGCCCGTCAGCTCATACAGTCCCGGCCCCGGCAGCGTCTGCCCGCCCGATGGAAACGTCACCACCGACTTCGCTTCCATCACAAACGTGAACTGCCGCGCCTTGCCGTCCGGCATCAGGTCGGTATACTTCGACGTCTCGTCCCGGCTCTGGTAGGGCTGATCGGCCACTACAATCCGCTGCAGCCACTTGATGTGCGTGGCCCCCTCCCACCCCGGCACGATCAGCCGCAGCGGATACCCCTGCTCCGGCCGCAGCGCCTCGCCGTTCTGCCCGTAGGCCAGCAGCATGTCGTCCATCGCCTTGGCGATCGGAATGCTGCGCTGCACGCGGCCGGCGTCCGCCCCCTCGGCGATGATCCACGACGCCCCCGCCCGCACCCCGACCTCTTCAAACAGCAGCTTCAGCGGCACGCCCGTCCATTCGCTGCAGCTCACCAGGCCATGACTGCGCTGCACGTCCGGCGCCGTCTTTGCTCCCCATTCGCCGCCGCTGTTGCCTCCGCATTCCACCACGTATATTCGCGATACCGATGGCAGCCGCTTGATCTCCCCTACCGTCAGGATGAGCGGCCGCTCCACCATCCCCTGAAGGATGAGCCGGTGCCGCGCCGGATCGATCGCCGGCACGCCCCCATGGTGCCGCTCGTAGTGCAGCGCGGAAGGCGTCAGTATCCCATAGGAATCCGCCAGCGGTGTGAAGCTCGATCCCGCCTCCGGCGTCTTCGACTCCCGCCTCCACCGCACCGCTTTCTCAAACGGCGAACGCTCCCCATAAGGGCCCAGCGGCCTCCCCAGCTCGCCCGCTCGCAGCAGCCCTCCCCCCAGCACCGCCCCCAGTTGCAGCACCCGCCGACGTTTCATATCTCCACCTCGTTGTGATTCTACTGCAAGATGTGCCCAACCGCGGCTCCTCTCCCGTCGTATAACTGTTCTGTAACCTAGGGTGGCCCCCCTGGGCCGCAACCGGCCCCCGGCCGGCTCACCGGAGGTGGAACCATGTTCTGCAACCACTGCGGAGCCCAAATCCAGTCGGATACGAAATTCTGCCCCTCCTGCGGCAAGCCCGTGATCCCAGGCGCCGCGCCGTCTCCTGCTCCGGCAGGGCGCCTGGGCCGCCATGTCCGCCTCCTGGGCATTTTTTGGGTCGCGCTCTCCGCCCTTCGCCTGTTGGGCGGCTTAGGCAGGCTGGGGGCAGCGAGAATGGTGCGCTTTGCCGGCGAAACCTGGTTGGACGGGCTGCCCTGGGGCTGGTCCGTTCCTCACTTCCTCCCCCGCATCCTCTCGGCCGTCGGACTTGGAATGCTGATCCTGGGTCTCGCTGGCCTGATAGCCGGCTGGGGGCTTCTGGAGCGCCGCCCGTGGGCGCGAACCCTGGCCATCGTCCTCGCTGTGATCGCCCTGTTCAACCCGATCCTGGGTACGGCACTCGGAATCTATACGCTCTGGGCCCTGCTCCCCGCCCAGTCCGAACAGGAGTGGCGCCGGATAGCTGGGTAAGGCTCCCGGCTTGCGCACGTGACGGCGCCGTTTCCGCGTCTCACAAAGGAGTTTCGCGTGAGCTATGGATCAGGGCAGAGGTAGAATAGAGGGCGAAAGAACTGAGGCGGATGATTCGAATCGAAAACCGGCATGCCCGGGTAGCGCTTCTGGCGGCCTGGATTGGGTTGATCTTCTTTTCGTCCACCGACGTGGCGGCGAACTGGGCGGAGGGGGCGTACAACCACCTCTTTCAGACCCTTGATTTGTCGAGCTCTGCCGGCACGCACCTTCTCACTGAAAAGGGCTTTCACGCGTTTCTGTTCTTGGTTTTGGGATGGCTGGTGTCCCCTTTCCCGTCCGGTGGAAAGCCCAGACGGATCGTGACCTCCGTGCTCTGGTGCTTTGTGGTGGGGACCGTGAGCGAGGGGCTACAGTTCTTCTTTGCCGGGCGCGATCCGAGGCTTTCCGACGTGCTTCTCAACGGGTTGAGCGGCACGCTCACCTCATTTCTCAGAATCTGCGCGTGACGCTGCCGGCGGGATTCGCCCACGGTAAACCACTACGTTTCTCTTGAACTGCCGTTTCAAACATTTGTCTGCTCCTTAAGTCAGTTAGACGAGCCGCCGGGCCACTTCGGTAGCACCTCGACAAATATCTCCCAGGAGACGATCACATTTCGGTGTTAGAATTTCTTGGGGGGGGGACGCTGAGTATGACTTCTTCAGGCGGTCCTGAACCGGATTGGCGCGCTGGCGGAGGCGAGCGCATCGTCATCTTTCCCATCCTTGCCTTGGTATGCATTGCCGCTTTGGCCGTGTCGACTGTTTACCTATACCTCGATCTGAGGACGCTCCGAACGGATCTCAACACCGAGTTCAACCTGACCAAGATGGCACAGCCCCAGCAGGTCGGCGACGTTCGCATCAAGCTGAAAAAAGTGGACCTCAAGCGCAACCGATTTACGATCGAAGTGTGGGCCGACGACAGAAAGATCGAAAAGAAAGACAAAACGGTAAACGAACCGGTTCAGTTCTTCGTAGCTCAGCTTCGAACACCCCATGAGCTTGTCGTCAACCAAGTCCAGAAAGACCAGCTCATCGGGTACTTGTCCACACCCAAACTCCCCGCGCGACGGTAACCGGCAGTTCAAAGCCGCACGCGTAAGCAAACGGTAGACGGCATTTCGACCGGCCTGCCGCGCAGATGGTGACTCAGCGGCCGAGTTTCCCAGGGCCGGTTAGCCCGATTTTACACGCGACCAGTCGATACGCCACCGGCCGCCCAGGAGCGCGATCCAGAACAGGCGCTGTTCCTCGGGCTTTCATGGGAGACTCTCTCGATGAAGAACCCTGCAGATCTGCAGGGTTTTGCAGCCGGCGCTCCTTCCGTTGTATCGCTTTCTTTTCCATCAGCCTGGCCAACCGGGTCGTCACCAGGGCCCACTGGGGCTCCTCCAGATGCCGCCGTCGCAGGTTCAGAGTCAGCGCTAGTTCCGGCAGCGACCCCACCCCGCGCAGCAGCGGAAACAGGTTCGCGACCGCATGAAACTCCGCCCCACCGCTCCGAGGCCGATGCGACAATAGAGGTTTGATCTCAGGTTCATCGAACAATGAACAGCGCCACCCGGGATCTTGAAGCGGAACTGCGGAAGGCCGTTGAAGGCGAGGTCCGCTTCGACGCCTATTCGAAGATCCTCTACTCGACCGACGCCTCTATCTACCAGATCGAGCCGATCGGGGTGGTTGTGCCGCGCCATCGCGACGACGTAGCGGCGGTAGTGCGCCTGGCGGCCCGCTACGGCGTGCCCATCCTGCCGCGCGGCGGCGGCACGAGCCTGTCCGGACAGACGGTCGGCCACGCCATCCACATCGATTTTTCCAAGTACATGAACGGCGTCCTCGAGCTGAACACCGAGGAGCAGTGGGCGCGCGTTCAGCCCGGCTTAGTGCAGGATCATTTCAACAGCTACCTGCGGCCGCACGGCTTCGGCTTCGGCCCCGACACCTCGTCGTCGAACCGGGCGACGCTGGG
>JACQDI010000838.1 GCA_016201195.1 Acidobacteriota bacterium
CTCTTGACGGGCGCGCCCTGACCTGTATACTGGGACTGTGCAACGTTATTCAACATTGAACAAAACTATGGTCTACCGCATCCCCCTTACAAAAGCGCGCGCCAACCTCGGCTCCGTGGTCCGGCGGGTCCACAACAACAAGGAGTACTTCATCTTCGAGAAGGACGGCATTCCTGTTGCCGGGCTGATGGGCGCCGACGAACTGGAAGATTATCTGGAACTTCAAGACCCCAAGGTGCGGCGCCAGATCGAGCAGAGTAATGCGGACATCCGGGCAGGAAGAACCAGGCCTGCCGTGGCACTCCTGGCTGAACTGCACAGACCCAAGGTCAAGAAGAGGAAGGCCGAGCGGTGACTCATGACGCCGGCCTTTTCCGTTGAAACCACTGCCCACTTTGACCGCGAGCTGCACAAACTGATGCGGCGACACCCAGAGTTGGTTAACTACTACGACCGCGCACGGTTGATTCTGGAAGTGGATCCTTACAACCGCAGCCGCATGCGCCCGATCAAGAAACTGGAAGGGGTGAAACCGGGCGACGGCCAGTACCGTATCCGCCTCGGGCGATTTCGGTTCCGCTACGACGTTGAGGGGCGGATGGTGTACCTGAAGGCCTGCTCGCTCCGCAGAGAGGAGACCTACCGCTGATCTGTCGCCTTCCGTCCAAGACTGCGGCAGCGGTTCGGTAGCACCAAACAGTTTCGCCTACCGGTTGCTAAGTGCAACAAGTGGCCGCTGCACAACCAGAGCGAGTATGATCGCGAAGATCGACCAATACCAATCGAAAGATCTCAGCAGGCCAGCAATGGCCCCCCAGAACGCGATCTGCCCGATGAGCCAGACCAGTGGGTCACCAATGGCAAATTTGAAAATGCCAGGTGCGTTTCCGAGTCCGAGACCAAAGCCTGAGCGAGCTTCTCTACGCCAACAAAGCACGAAACGGCCGAAGATACAGAGAACCACAAGGCAGGCGAGCTTCATAGACTCACCGATCAAGGCCGCGAGTGCTATGCCCAAAGCTGCGAGAAGTACGAATTTCCTAAGGGTTCGCCGCCGAACGGCCGGTTTTCCTGATGTACTTGATCGCGGCGTCATGTCAGTCTTTTGGTGCTCTTCGCGCCCCGCCCTGGAGCCCTGAGGGGCCGCACACTTCGGACAGTACAGGTCTGGGTCGTTTACTGGGGTTCCGCACCTTGTGCAGTAGGGCATCGGGCTGACCGCCTTTGGAACAAGTTTATCGCAGGCGGGTTCCCTGGGTGCTGTGCCTGTCGCAATCGGTCTAAAACTACGACTGCCTGACCGGCGGCGCCGGGTTGCTCCAGGCTGTCGCCTTCCGTCCTAAAAAGCGACACTCGCCGGCCCCGTGTCTTGTCAAGTTGCCAAGTTCCCACATTCGGGTTCTGGCCTGCTGAGCGTGGTACCATGTGCGGCATGAAGCGCCGAGGCTTTCTCGCCGCCGCGGCTGGCGCCGCTGTCGCCGCCCGCGCGCAGCAGACGACTGAAAACCTCGACAAGGCTCCCAACTTCCTGTTCCTGCTATTCGACAAGTGCCGCACCGACGCCATCGGCGCCTACGGCGAGGCCGACGTCCACACGCCCAACATTGACTGGCTGGCCCGCACCGGCGTGCGCTTCTCAAGCTGCTATACGCCACAAGCCTTGTGCGGGCCGGCTCGCGCGTCGATCCTCACCGGCCTTTACCCGCACGCCCATGGGGTGCGCAAGAATGTGTATCCGATCGTTGCGTCGAAGGGCAACAACGTCTACCAGGAGCGGATTTCGAACCCCTTCCACGACCCGCGTTTTCACCTTTGGGACAACTTTCCCTTTCTGCTGCACAACGCCGGCTATCAGACCGGCCACATCGGCAAGTGGCACCTCGGGCCGGGCAACCCCGGCTTTTTTGACACCTGGAAGTCGTTCAACTCGCTGCTGCCCCATTGGGTCGGCAAGCCGCACGAATCCGCCTACCGGCCCGACATCCACACCCGCCAGGGCGTCGAATTCATCGAGCAGAACGCGGGGCGGCCGTTCTTTTTATATCAGTCCTACTATGCGCCGCACGAGCCGCTCGATCCGCCCAAACAGTTCTTGGAATTCTACAAGGGCAAGAGCGTCCAGCCGGCCGAATACTACGCGGCGGTGACGAACCTCGACTGGAACGTCGGCCGTCTGCTCGATGCCCTGCGGAAACACAACATCCTGGACCGCACCTTCATCATCGTCACCACCGAGCACGGCCGGACCTGGATCGACCGCCCGGGGACGGTCGACGGCATGAGCATCGCCTACGACGACGCGTCGCGCATCCCGCTGATTTTGCGTTACCCGCCGCTGCTGCCGCAGGGCGCGGTATGGAAGCCGGGCGTTAGCCTGGTCGACCTGGCGCCGACCATCCTCGACACCGCCGGCGTTACGTCCTATTCGCCGGTGCTGGCCGGGATCTCGGGCCGTGGCGGGCCGTCGATCCACGGCCGCAGCCTGCTCGGCGAGATCCGTGCGGGGCGCGAGGCGTGGTCGCGCTCGATCGTCATGCAGAACATCTCCCAGAGGGCTTTGCATGACTCTTACTTTGAGGAGCGGGCGATTCGCACCGAGCACTGGAAACTGATCCTGCGCAAGTTCGATGTTCACCCCACGGCCCGAGACGACGAGCTCTACGACATGCGGGGCGACCCCAGAGAAATGAAAAACTTATACGCCTCGAATCGAGCCGTGGTCCAGGAGCTGGCAGCGATGATGCGAAAATGGGGCGAGGAGACGGGCGATGTTCTGGCCGTTGAGCTGGGACGACGCTCCGAGGAGGAAAAACCATGAACACGACTCGAAGAGGACTGTTGCAAGGACTGCTGGGCCTGTGGCCCTTTTCCAAGCTGCCGGCCGCCACCAAGCGGTCCCGGGGCATCTATGAGGAACTGGGCGTCCGCCCGGTCGTCAACTGTAAGGGCGCTTACACCATGATCGGCGCCTCCAAGCAATGGCCCGAGCTGCATGCGGCCATGGCCGAGGCCTCGCAGAACTTCGTGTTCCTCGAGGAGCTTCAGGAAAAAATCGGCGAGCGGCTCTCGAAACTGATCGGCAGCGAGTCGGCCATGATCACCACCGGCGCCGCCGGCGCCATTACACTCGGCACGTGCGCCGCGCTCACCGGCGTTGACGAAGAACGGGTCCGGCACCTGCCCGACCTGACTGGCATGAAATCCGAGGTCTTGATCCAAAAGAAGCATCGCAACAACTTCGATCATGCCGTGCGCAACACGGGCGTCAAGTTGGTGGAGGTCGAGACCAAGGACGAGCTCCAGGCCGCGGTCAACGAGCGTACGGCGATGCTGTACTACCTGGGCGGCTCCGGCCGCTGGGACGACGAGACCACCATCTCGCTCGAAGACTGCCTGGCGATCGGCAAGAAGGCGGGTTTTCCGGTCATGGTCGACGCCGCGAACCTGCTGCCGCCCTGGGAAAACGTGCAGAAGCTCGCCGCCATGGGGGTGGAGCTGATCTGCATCTCGGGCGGCAAACACATGCGCGGCCCGCAGTGCTCGGGGATCCTGGCCGGCCGGCGGGACCTGATCAAAGCCGCGTTGCTCAACTCCAGTCCCAACGAGGACGCCTTGGGCCGGCCGATGAAGGTCGGCCGCGAAGAGATGATCGGGGTCTGGCTTGCTGCCGAGAAATACGCGAAGCTCGACTTCGCGGCCATCGACCGCCAGAACGTGGAGCAGGCCGAATACGCAGTGCGCGAGCTCAAGAAAATCCGGGGCCTGGAGATCAGCCTCGCTCCCTATGAAAAGAGCCGCCGCGTGCAGCGCGTCGTGGTCGAGTGGGACGAGCAGAAACTCGGCATCACCGGCGACGAGTGCGAGCGCCAGTTGCTGGCGGGCGAGCCGCGCATCGCCATCCTCCGCAACAAGCCGCAGGGCGTGGTGTTCGTCTTTTTCCTGGGCGATCCCGGGGACGAAAAGCTGGTCGCCCGCCGCATGAAGGAGATCTTCCGAGTGGGGTAGCCTGGAGTTTGGACCTTTGAAACTATCTCAGCACTGGAGCCGCCAGGGGAGACGAAAAGCCGGCTTGAAAGCCGGCTGCAGGCAGGACTGCCCACCCCACGCGAAGCTGAGCCGGCGCCGGGCGATCCAGACGGCCGCCGGAGCTCTGCTGACTTCGGCTTGCGCCACGCACCGCCGTCCCAACATCCTTTTCGTGATGACCGACGACCACTCGGTCACCGAAGCGAGCTGCTACGGCAACAGGATCCTCAAAACTCCGAACCTGGACCGGCTCGCCGCCGAGGGCGTGCGCTTCACGAACGCTTTCGTCACCAATTCGCTGTGCGCGCCGAGCCGCGCCAGTGTGCTCACCGGGTGCTACTCGCACATTCACGGCATCCGCGGCAACTCCGAGATGGCCGACTCGATCGAGCACATCGACCCCAATCTGCCCACCTTCCCGCAACTTCTGCAAAAGGCGGGCTACCGCACGGGCATCGTAGGCAAGTGGCACCTGAGCCACAACCCGGCGGGCTTTGACTACTGGTGCGTACTGCCCGGCCAGGGCGTCTATTTCAACCCCGACTTCATCGACAACGGCACGCGCAAGAAGTACCAGGGCTACGCCACGGACATCACCACCGATCTGGCGCTCGAATTCCTCCGGAAGAACGACCGGCGACCCTTCTGCCTGCTCTACCAGCACAAGGCGCCGCATCGGCCCTTCCAGCCCGCCCCGCGCCACGCCAAGCTGTTCGACGACATCGAGCTACCCTATCCCGCGACCTATAACGACGATTACGCGACCCGCCGCATCGCCAAAGAAGCCGAAGACATGCGCTTCGACGTGAGCCTCGCCCCGGACTACAAGGACCTCCCCACAGGCCTTTCCGCCGAGGAGCGCAAGAAGTGGACCTACCAGCGCTTCGTCAAGGACCACTACCGCGCCCTCTATGGCGTCGATGAGAACCTGGGCCGCGTCTTCGACTATCTGGACCGCGCCAAGCTCACCCAGGATACGCTCGTGATCTACACCACCGACAACGGCTTTTTCCTTGGCGAACACGGCTGGTACGACAAGCGCTTCATGTACGAGCCGTCGCTGCGCCTGCCGCTGCTCGCGCGCTACCCGCGCATGGTCCCGGCAGGCAAGGTCGAAGACCACATGGTCCTCAACATCGACTACGCCCCGACCATCCTGGATTTCGCCGGGGTCGAGATCCCGGTTACGATGCAGGGCCGGAGCCTGCGGCCGATCCTCGAAGGCAAGCCGCCCGCGGACTGGCGCCGCTCGATCTACTACACGTACTACGAGAACTCGTGGGCCATGCGCCAGAAGGGCGGCGCGGTGTCCGATCCTTCGTTCCAGTACGCCACGCCTCACCGCGTGGTTCCCCACCGCGGCGTCCGCACCGACCGCTACAAGCTGATCCAGTATTACGGCGAGGGCGACTACTGGGAGCTGTTTGACCTCCAGGCCGACCCCAACGAGCTGAAGAACGTCTATGACGACGCGGCCAACGCCCAGGTGGCCAATGACCTGAAGCGTGAACTCGCCCGCCTCAAGGCCCAGTACAAGGACAACGGGTGAGCGGCTTGCGCACCGCGATCGGCGTCGCCTTCCTCCTGTTCCAGCTCGTCATGATCGTCTACGCGCGCTTCGTTCCCTCGCGCTACTTCTGCTGGGCCCCCTACGACGCCCAGAGCGAGTACTCGCTCCAGGTCACCATCGACGGCCGGCCGCTGACCAACCAGGAGATCCGGCGTCGCTATCGCCGGCCCCAGACGGGCGTCGACAACCGGTCGATCCAGCACGTCATCGACATCGTGCAGCAATACGAGGAAACCCGAGGCCGCGACGACCACGCCCGGGTGATAATGAAATATAAGGTCAACGGAGGGGCGGAAGAACAATGGCAATGGCCGCCAGAGTGAGCTGGAACCCGTTCTGCTGCGGCGGGACGGCTCTATCGCCTCACCTGCTGCTGATGGCCAAACTGATCGCCCTGTGCCTGCTGCTCACCAACCACGTTCGCCTGCTCACGGAGCCGTTCCTGCCCTTCCTGCCGTTCTTCAATCACCTGCCCCCGGTCCTGTTCCAGCGCACGCTCCAGACGGTGTTCGTCGCCTCCGCCCTGGCCCTGCTGTTCAACCGCTCGGTGCGCCTTTCGTGCTTCTTGCTCGGCTTCACCATCATCCTCGGCGTCGTCTCATCCAAGGCTTACTACGGAAACAACAAGTTTTTCTGCGGCGCGATCCTGTTCCTGACATCCCTCAACGTGCCCTGGCTGCTCAAGGCCCAGATGGTCCTCGTCTACTTCGGCGCCGGGATCAACAAGCTCTTCGACCCCGACTGGCAATCGGGACAGTTTTTCGAGCACTGGGCGCGGGCGCGCTTGAAGCACGGTCTCTACATCGCCGCCGCCTCCTGGCTGCCACCTCTGCTGCTGGGGAAGTTCATGTGCTGGACGACGACCATCACCGAACTGGGTCTCTCGGCGGGCTTCGCCGTGCGGCGCCTTTATCCGTGGGCCATCTGGGGGAACATCCTGTACCAGAGCGCTCTGATGCTGTTCACCGGCAGCACCTTCACTATGTTTTTCTACGCCATGACCGCGGCCAGCTTCGTGTTAGTCGACTGGCCGAAGGATCGCTTGACGGTGATCTACGACGGCGACTGTGGATTCTGCAACAAGTGCCGGGAGCGGGTGGAGCGCTTCGACCTGGAGCGGCTGCTGGTGTGGGCGCCTTTCCAGACCGGCGTCGCCCGTCGCCATGGAATTTCCGACGCCGCCGTCCGCGAGCGGATGTACCTCGTGGCCGGCGACAAGATCTACGCCGGCTTCGCCGCGTTCAAGATGATGGCGCTCTACAACCCCGTGACCTACCTGGCGATGGCGGTGCTGCTGGCCGCGCCGCCTGAAAGCTGGGCGAATTTCCGCCGCGTGGTGGTGGTTCTTCTGCTGGCTCTGTTCTCCCCCCTGTTTGCCCCAGTCGGCGAGGCCGTCTACGACCTGGTGGCCCGCAATCGCCATCGGCTCTCGGCCCAAAGCTGCAAGGTCTGAAAAGCGCACGCAAAGACGCCAAGATCACGCAAAGACGCCAAGAAGTGCTTCACTAAGAATCCCCTTCGCGTCATGGTTTGTCGGGTTCTCTGGCTGCCTCTGGGACAGGCCAGAGGCTTATCCTACACCAGTTGTGGCATACTGGCAGCCATGCGCCAGTATCTTTTGCTTTTCGTCACGGCCACCGCCGTGTTTGCTGCCGAGCGGGCCACCGAGCCGACTTTCCTGCGCCGCCGAGTCCCCGACGTGGCCGTGAAGCCCGCCGATGTCTCGACCGGTTCCTGCCACTACAAGCCGATTTTCGGGTTGGGCGACCCGAACGCCGCCGTCCTCAAGGGGATCGCGCGCTTCGGCGAGATCACGGTGGACCCGGGCGGCTCGAGCGAGCCGGTCTCCTACCCCGCCGAAGAACAGGTCTATGTCGTCCTCGAAGGCGAAGGCACTTTGCAGTACGGCGACGAGCAAGCGCCCGTGCGGCGGCACGACTTCCTCTACCTGCCGCCGGGCATTCGCCACGGCCTCTCGAACCGGACGGACAAGGCCTGCCGCCTGCTGGTCATGGGTTTCAAGATCCCCCGCGGCGCGAATCCCAAGGCGCCGCCGAAGCTGCTCCTCGCCAACATCGAGGAGGTCCCCACACAGGTCGTGGGCGGCCACCCGCCCTCGACGCTCTACCGACTGCTGATGGGTGATGCCCGGAGCACCCGCGACCGGCTGGCCGCCGCCAGCGTGCTCACGAGCCTTTTCGTGATGGAGATCGCCCCCGGCGGCACCAACCTCCCGCATCACCACGAGCGTGAAGAGGAGATCTACCTGCTGCTCGAAGGGGAGGGCGAGATGGTCGCTGGCGGCGGCATGGATGGCGTCGAAGGGCGCCACCCCGCCCGGCCCGGCGACGCTTATTTCGTCCGGCTCAACTGCACGGTGGGCTTCTACAACACGGGCGCCAAACCTGCCCGCATTTTGGCCGTGCGATCCCTGTTCCCGTTTCGGGCGCAGTGAGCTAGACTAAGGGCGTGCTCAGAGGAATCCTGGCGCTGGTGCTGGCGGCGCTGCCGGTGGGGGCTGCTGACTGGGACGACCGTGCCGTGGCCCGCTGGGTGCTGCGGCTGGGCGGCTGCGTGGTGCTCGAAGGCGAGCGCCGCCCCATCTGGAACCCGACCGATCTGCCCGACCGCGATTTCCGCCTGCACACGGTCAACCTGGTTGGGGTCATACTCGAGCCCAACCAGTTCGGGCCGCTGAGTAAGCTCTCCCAGCTCAAAGAACTGCACCTCTCGGGGCGTACCTGGCATTCGCGGCCGGCGCCCGTGGTGCACGAGTCCATCCAGCTTTTCGCCGATCTCACCGGCCTCGAAAAATTCACCCTCAGCCTGCCGGTGCAGACGGAGATCCCCATCGACGATGAAGCCATTGGACTGCTCGCAAAGCTCGTCAACCTGAAAGAGCTGAACCTCGACCGCACCAAGATCAAAGGCCGCACCCTGGGCCCGTTCACGCAGCTCCGCCTGCTCGACGCGAGCTTCACCTTCCTCGACGACACGGGCATGCGGAACCTGGAGGGCATGCGCTCCTTGCGGAAGCTTTACCTGCGCGACACCCAGATTACCGACGAAGGGCTGAAGCAGCTCCAGCACCTGCGCAATCTCACCGAGCTCGACCTGAACGGCACGCGCGTGTCCGACGCCGGCCTCGCCTATCTGAAAGACCTGACCCAGCTTCGGAAGCTCGATCTGCTGGGGGCCGCGGTGAGCGACGAGGGCCTCGAGTCGCTGCGGGGCATGACCCAGCTCGAGGAGCTGAACCTCTATCGCACCAAGGTGACCAACGCCGGCCTGGAGCGCCTGGCGGCGCTGAAATCTCTGCGAGACGTGGACGTGCGTTACACGCGCGCCACCGGGGCCGGCATCGGCGCCCTGCGCGCCGCGCTGCCCTCGACCCGCATCGCGTTTGTCGATCTGCCGGCGAATCCGAAATCCATCACCGACGCGACGCTCCGCGACACCAAGCGCTTCGCCGGCCTGGAGAAGCTGGACCTCGAATCGAGCGAGATCGGCGATCTCGGCGCCCGCTACCTCGGCGAGCTCACCAATCTGAAAGAACTCAACCTGAACGAAACCACGATCACCGACGCCGGCCTCGTCCACCTGGCGAAGTTGAAATCGCTGCGAAAGCTCAGCCTGAACCAGACCCTGATTCGCGGCGAGGGCCTGGCGCACCTGGCGGGTCTCGAATCGCTAGTCGAGCTGCATCTCTCGGGCACCGCCATCAGCGATGACGGATTGAAACACCTCGCTGTGCTGAAGAACCTGGAGCGGCTCTCGCTGAGCTATTCCGACGTGACCAACGCGGGCCTGGCGCACTTGCAGGCTCTGACCCGGCTCACCTCGCTCGACCTAACCGGCGCCGACGTCGGCGATGCAGGCCTGGCGAACCTGCGCCCGCTGGTGAACCTGCGCGAACTCGAGCTGAGCCACGGCCGCTTTACCGACAAAGGTCTCGAGAACTTGCAGGCGCTGCCGAACCTCACTTCGCTCGATTTGGTACGCACGCGGGTCGGCGACCAGGGCCTGAAGTCGCTCGCTGCGCTGAAGAATCTGACGCGGCTCAACCTGGACTACACGGCGGTGACTGATGCGGGGCTGGCTCACTTGCGCTCGCTCGAGCGGCTGCGAGAGCTGCGCCTGAACAGCGCTGCGGTCACCGACGCCGGCCTGGAGCAGCTTAAGGTGCTCGCCGGGCTCAAGCTGCTCAACCTCTATCACACGCTGGTCACCGAGAAAGGGTTTCAGGACCTGCGAAAGGTATTGCCTGACTGCCAGATCATATGGGATCGCGATTCCAGTTTGCCGAACCGGCGGGGAAGCTAGGCCGCTCCGTCACCGTCGCGGCTCTGCTCTTGGTCGCGTCCGTTTCAGGCGCGGCGGAGATCGACGTGGGGCGATGGATCGTCTCCGAGGGGGGCGAGGTCGCCGGGGACCGCGTCAACCTCGGCTTCACTGGCGTCGGCGATAACGGTATGGAGCGGCTTCGCCTCGTACCGGGGCTGCGCGTGCTGGATCTGTCTCGCGCCCGCCTCACCGACCTGGGCATGGAACAGCTCAAGGACCTCCAGGGCGTCACCGACCTGAACCTCTATTACGTCGAGCACATCACGGACGTTTCTATGGCCCACCTCCGCGGCTTGAAGAGCCTGGAGAGGCTGAACGTGCGCGGCACCGACATCACCGATACCGGCTTGCTGCATGTCTCGAGCCTCACCGGTCTCCAGTCCCTCGACGCGAGCTTCACCCTGGTGACCAACATCGGCCTCGAGCACCTGGCGCGCCTGACCCGGCTCCGCGAGCTGGCCATCGGCGGCAACAAGATCACCGGCGCGGGACTCAATTTTCTGCAATCTCTGCCGGAGCTCACGCGGCTCAGCCTGAACGGTACGCAGCGCCGGAACACGGAGTTTTGGTCGCCCGTGGTCCTCGACTTTGATCTGGATCGTCTTGCCTCCTCCAAGAAGTTGCAGGACCTCGACCTGGGCGGCAACCGCATCACGGACCTGGGCTTGCCCAAGCTGCGAGTTCTGGCCGAACTGCGCTCGCTCGATTTGAGCCGGACCCGTGTGACGGGCAAGGGCCTCGAGGGCTTGACCGCCCTGCCGAAACTGGAGCGCCTGAGCCTGTGGAAGACGAAGGTCGATGACGCCGGTGCGCCCCACCTTGCGGCGATGAAGCATCTCGCGACGCTCGACCTCTCCGAAACGGCCATCACCGACCAGACCCTGGACCAGCTACAATCGTTGGCCGCATTGCGTCATCTCTATCTGGATGGGACCAAGGTAACCGCCGCCGGCGTGGAACGCTTGCGGAGCCGGAATCCGAAATGCGAGGTGGCTTGGAGATGAGGGGCGGACGCGGGGAGGCGCTGACACGGAGACACGCAGACGCGGAGACGCGGGGACGCGCGGCCGGCCTCCGCCTGGCAGCGCTGTTACTGGCGCTCGCGGCTGCGCTGGCTCTGCCCGCGCCTGGCGCCGGATTGCGCCGCCTTACCCATAGCCAGTACAACCACACTGTGCGCGATCTGCTCGGCGACCAGACCGAGCCCGCCAACCGGTTCCCGCAAGAGGATTTCGTCAACGGCTTCAAGAACCAGACCGAGGCGCAAAACGTTTCGCCGCTGCTGGCAGAGGCTTACAGCGCGGCCGCCGAGCGGCTGGCCGCCGGCGCGTTCCAGGGCGGAGACACGCACCACCTGGTCCCCTGCCGCCCCTCTTCGGGAGCCGACGCCGCCTGCCGCGACAAGTTCATCCGCGCGTTCGGACTGAAAGCCTTCCGCCGGCCTCTGACCGACAAAGGAGCCCAGCGTTACGCGGCCCTGTTCACGGAGGAGGCCAAGCGCAGCGGCGATTTCCTGCGCGGCGCCCAAGTGGTGGTGGAGGCCATGCTCCAGGCCCCGGGCTTCCTCTATCGTGTGGAGCAAGGCCCCTACGGAGCCGCCGGCCGGCTCTCCTATTTCCTGTGGGACACCATGCCCGATGACGAACTGCTGCGCGCCGCCGGCGCCGGCGAGCTTTCGACGCCCGCGCAGATCGAGCGGCAGGCCCGCCGCATGCTCGAAGATGCGCGCGCCCGCCAGGCTCTCGACGAGTTCGTCAGCCAGTGGCTGCGCTTCGACCGCGTTCTCAACACGGTCAAGGACCGCCGTGTGTATCCGCAATATAATCCGGAGCTGGGCGTGGCCATGACTGAGGAAACCCTTCGCCTGGTCGCCGACATCGTCTGGGAAAACCGCAACTTCCTGGAGATCTACACGGCCGATTACGGTTTTCTCAACTCCGAGCTGGCCGCCTTGTACCGGTTTCCCAAGCCCTCTGAGGAATTCGCGCAGGTTCGTTTCCCTGCCGAGTCGGATCGCGCCGGCATTCTCGGCGAGGGAACGTTCCTGACGCTGACCAGCAAGCCCGAGGAAACCTCCCCCACCGCCCGCGGCCTGTTCATTCGCGAGCAGTTGCTGTGCCAGCAGGTCCCCAACCCGCCGCCGGGAACCAACATGAACCTGCCCCCGCTCGACGAGTCGAAGCCGCAAACCACGAAGCAACGCCTGGAGGAGCACCGGGCGAACCCCACCTGTGCGGGCTGCCATCAGATCATCGACCCCATCGGTTTCGGCCTCGAGAAATTTGATGCCATCGGCCAGCGCCGGGACAAGCAATCGATCACCTTCTTCCCCACCCGCGCCGATCGCTACCGTCGGCCGAAAACCGTGGAGCTGCCTATCGACACGAGCGGGATGGTCGCCGGCCTCCCCAATTCCGCGTTTTCCTCACCCAAGGAGCTGGGGGCGCTGCTCGCCGCCAACAAGGAATGCCAGGACTGCGTGGTCAAGCAACTCTTCCGCTACGCCGCCGGCCGCAAGGAGACCCCGGCCGACCGCCCGGTCCTGGAGCGGGCGACCAAGGCATTTCGGGACTCGCAATTTCGCTTGAGAGAGCTTATGATTGCTTTATGCCGGTGAGGGGCCAAGTATCACGAAGGGCGTTCCTGAAGGGCCTCGGCCTGGGCGGCGCCATTGTGCGGGTTGGCCTGCCGGCGCTGGCGTGGGCCAAGGAATCCGTGGCCGAGTCGCGCTTCCTTCTCTGGTTCAACGGCAACGGGATCCCCGAGCGCTACTGGATCCCAGCGCAGACCGGCCCGGGCTACGAGCTGACGCCGTGCCTGGCTCCACTGGGACCGTTCCGCAACGACATTCATGTCATCACGGGCCTCGACAACCCGGCGGCGCGCTTGCCCGGTCCCGGCAACGATCACCATCGCTCGATGAGCGCGCTGGTCTCGGGCACCTCCTACACCGGACGTGGCTGCGGCGGACCCTCGATCGACCAGGTCATCGCGGCCAAGCTCGGCGGCGACTCCCGCTTCCGATCGTTGCAGGTGGGCGTCTGCCAGGAGTCGCACGGGGAAAGCATCCAGCGGAACCTGAGCTGGGCCGCCTATGATCGCGCCCTGCCCCCCGAGGTGATCCCGCACAACCTGTTCGATCGCTTGTTCGGCAGCAAGGACCAGGGATGGGTGAATCGCAAGCACAGCATCCTTGACGCGGTACGCGATTCGGCCGCCGACCTGAAGTCGAATCTGGGCGCGGAGGACCGCCGGCGTCTGGACGAGCACCTGACCTCCGTGCGCGAGATGGAGCGCGCCGTGGCCAGCCTGCCCCCCCATTACGGCAAGGCGCAGGAGCCCGAGCCGGGCGGCGACATGGCCGACTACCCGCGCATCGCCAAGCTCCAGACCGACCTGCTGGTCCACGCGCTGGCCTCGCACCAGACCCGCGTCGCTTCCTACATGCTCACCAAGTGCCAGAGCCTGGTGCGCTTCCCCTGGCTCGGCTACACGGCCCTGCGCCACCACGATTACACTCACACCCGCGCCGACGGCCCCGAGGGCCAGCGCATCCTGCGCGACATCTGCCGCTGGCACGTCGAGGAGTTCGCCTACCTACTGGCTCGTCTCAAGTCTGTCCCCGAAGGCGACGGCACGCTGCTCGACCACTGCTGCGTGCTGTTCCTGCACGAGCACGCCGAAGCCAACGCCCACAAAAACAACGGCCTCGCCGCCATCGTCGCCGGCCACGCCGGCGGGTTGAAGACCGGCCTCCACTCCGAGATGACCGGCACCATGGCCGATCTCTACCTCACTGTGGCCGGCGAAGTGATGAAGACCCGCGTCGACACCTTCCCCACCGCCGACAGAAAGCTCGCCGGGATTGTGTAGGGTAGGTCAGGTCAGAGACTTACCACGTAGTAGGGCATAAAACGACCGTCACGCCGATCAACACCTCCAGCATCAGCGTGGATCCCGAGTCCGCCACGGAGTTGCCAGCGTTTGTAGCGGCAGCCCGGCGGCCCTTTGCAGCCGGGGAAATCCGCGAGTATCTCGATCACCTGGAGCGCACCAGACAATCTTGCTTCACAAGACCCGGATCGGGAAATGGATGATCCTGATGATGACAGGGTATTTTTTCTTTGCGCGGAGTTGGCTACACTGTCTCGGGTCATATAGGTGAAAACCGTCTGGATTGTGTTTTGCCCCGGATTGGGTGGGTGAGGCCGCGCAGTTTGGAAACGATCGGATTGAAAACACACAGGTCAAGAGCTGGCACGGTAGCTGCAAACCGTATGTACTAGTTTTCCCAAGTGGGAAGGAGCACTCTATGGCCACGGAAACGGAGAAATTTCCTTCTGTTACTCGGCTTCTGGCAGTGGTGCTGATGACTGTGGCCGCCGCGACCACAGTGACAGCTCAAACAGCCCTGCAGGCCCAGCTTGCCTTGCGCCCGCTCACCCGCGACGATATCGCCGCCTACAAGCTTCCCGCCAGCACTCAGGTCTCTCCGGGCTTGTATACGGTGGGCGTCGGCGAACCGGTGTATCTGGAGGCGCAAGTGAATATCGCCGTTCCCGCCTCGGACATCGTCGGCGTGACCTGGGCGCTGACCAACAAACCAGCCGGCTCGGCCGCGGCGTTGACCGACAGCCCGCTGGGAGCGGAGGTGCCCATCTACGAGCCCTCGGATCGCCTGGTTTCTCGGGTGGCGGGACGGACGCTGCTGCGCCCGGATGTCGTGGGGCTATACACGGTGACCGCCACGATCGCTACTCTCAGCAGCGGGACGGCCAACGTGGCCCAGACCGTCATCGGCGGCACCTACGTGGGTATTAAGACGTGCGCCGTCTGCCACAGCGGAGGCCTCGCGTTGAATATGGCGGCGTCGTGGTCGAAAACCGCCCACGCCTCCATCTTCAAGGAAGGCGTGAATGGCGTCGCCAGCGATCATTACGGCAGTTCGTGCCTCGCGTGTCACACGGTCGGCTACGATGCCAATCCCAAGGCGGTCAACGGCGGATTTGACGACGTCGCCGCGCAGCTTAAGTGGACCTTTCCCACCGCCTTGAAGGCTGGCAACTTCGACGCGGTGCCGGATGCGCTGAAAAACGTGGCTAATATTCAGTGCGAGAACTGCCACGGGCCCGGCAGCCAGCATGTCCGTTCAGGCGGAAATATTGTTGAAATTTCGGTCGCCTCCAATTCGGGCGCTTGCAGTCAATGCCACGCCGCAGCAACCCACCACATCAAGAGCGCCGAATGGAACAACTCCATGCACGCCGTGGCCACGCGCGATCCCTCGGGTGCAGGACGAGAAGGCTGCGTGGGCTGCCACACCGGCGTTGGCTTCGTTGGCAAGGTCAAAGGAGACCAGACCATCAACACGGCCTACTCCGCGGTCAACTGCCAGACCTGTCACGAGCCGCACGGCCAGACCACGCCCAGCACAAACGCCCACCTGGTCCGAAACCTGGCGTCCGTGAAGCTGATGGATGGCACCACCGTGACCAACGCAGGGCAGGGCACGCTGTGCATGAATTGTCACCGGAGCCGCCAAAATGCGGCGATCTATGCGGCGACCACAGCGGGCAGCGCCCGTTTCGGCCCCCACCACGGCCCGCAAGCCGACATGCTGGCGGGCGTCAACGGGTTCACCTACGGCCGAACCATCCCCAGTTCGGCGCATGGCGACGTGGTTAAGGACACGTGTGTTGCCTGCCACATGCAGACCGTCGAGGCGACCGATGCGGCGTTGACCCATGTCGGCGGCCACACCTTCAAACCGAGCTGGAACGACGGGACGAATCTGCGTGTGGACCTGGTCGCGGCATGTCAGAACTGCCACGGGCCGGATGTCACCTCATTCAACTTCCCGCTGCTGGACTATGATGGCGACGGCGTGACCGAAGGCGTGCAAACCGAAGTGCAGCACCTGCTGGACCAACTGGCCTTGCTGCTGCCGCCGGCCGGCCAGGCGAAGTCGTCGCTCACTATTGATTCGACGTGGACGCAACCCCAGTTGGAAGCGGCTTTCAACTGGCTGTTCGTGAAGAACGATGGCAGCTTGGGAGTTCACAATATGGCCTACACTGTGGGCCTGCTCAAGGCTTCCATCGCGAACCTGGGGCCCAGCGCCAGTAAATGACGGTTTGTCCGATTGGCAGCCAGAACCTCGTGCTGGTCGGAGTCTTGTCGTTGGGTTCATTCGCGGCCAATCAATACGGCGCTAAGCGCTCGGGCAAGGGATCGGCGGCTTGCAGGGTTTTCTTCAGCATGC
>JACQDI010000829.1 GCA_016201195.1 Acidobacteriota bacterium
CGGCGCTGACCCACGCCACCTCGGCCTGCATCGCCGGGGCGGATCCAGAGAAGATGCAGCGGCTGCCGAAGCTGACCGGCTTGAAGAGCGAGGTGATCATGCCGCGCTCCTCGCGCAACGTCTACGACCACGCCATCCGCATGCTGGGCGTGAAGATCGTGGAGGTCGATACCAAGGAGCAGTGCCTGGCGGCGATCAGCGAAAAGACGGCCATGGTGGCGATTCTGGCCGGGCCGAGCGACAAGTTTCTCGACGAGATCGCCGAGCCGGTGCGGCAGAAGGGGATCCCGATTCTGGTGGACGCGGCCGCCGAGCACCTCACCATTCCCAACGTGCACCTGAAGCGCGGGGCGACGATGGTCGCCTACAGCGGCGGCAAGTGCATTCGCGGGCCGCAGTGCGCGGGGCTGCTGCTGGGGCCGAAAGACCTGCTCCAGGCGGCGTGGCTCAACAGCGCCCCCCATCACGCCTTCGGGCGGTCGCTCAAGGTCGGCAAGGAAGAGATCATGGGCATGCTGGCGGCGGTGGAGACGTGGGTGAAACGCGACCACGACGCGGAGTGGAAGACCTGGGAGTCGTGGCTCAACCACATCGCCGAAAAGGTCGGGACGGTTCCCACCGTGCGGACGCAAGTGTTGCAGCCGGAGGGCCTGTCGAACCGGGCGCCGCGGCTGCGCATCGCCTGGGACGCGGCGCGCGTGGGCCTCACCGGCGAGGAGGTGGAAAAGCTGCTCTACGAGGGCGAGCCGCGGATCGTGCTGGGCGGCTCGAGCGGCGGCCGGCGGGGGAACGGGGAAAGCTCCGTGACCATCATGCCCTACATGATGATGCCCGGCGACGACAAGATCGCCGCGGCCCGGCTGCACCAAGTGCTCTCCAGGCCCCCGCAGATCACGCGGGCGGCGGAGGAGCGCGGCCAGCCGGCCAATGTGGCCGGCCAGTGGAACCTGCGCCTGGAGTTTGTGCGCGGCTCGGCCGATCACGCGCTGTTCCTGGAGCAGGACGGCGAGAACCTCAGCGGCACCCACCACGGCGACGTGCTCGCGGGGGACCTGCGAGGGACCGTCGCAGGCAGCACCGTGCGCTTCCGCAGCTCATTCAAGTACGAGGGCACGCGGCTCGGCTACAACTTCGAGGGCCGGGCGGAGAACGGCCGCTTGAGCGGCGCCGTCGATATGGGCGAATACGGGACGGCAAAGTGGGTTGCCGAGCGGCACAAGTATGGGACGCCCGGAGGTTTGGTGCGGCCGGTGAAGAATGCGTGAGGGTTGGTCCGGACCCGGGCAAAGGCGCGCACGAAGACACCGAAGGGCGCCAAGGCTAAAGCCAGGACTAAAGGTTGGTATGATTCGGCTCTTGCTGCTGCTGGGCAGTGTGGCGCAGGCCGGCGCTGCGCCGGCGCGGGCCCGTTTCGGGAATCTTCCTCTCAGCTTTGAGCGCAATCGCGGGCAGGCCGGTCCCGGTGTCGAGTTCGTGGCGCGAGGAATCGGTTATCGCGTTTTTCTCAGCGCGGGGGGAATGACCGTGGCGGTCGAAAACACCAGCCTCCGCATGGGCCTGGTGGGCGCCAGCGCGACGGCGCGGGCGGAGGGACTCGATCCGCTGCCGGGGACGAGCAATTATTTCACCGGCACCGACCCGGCTCGGTGGCGCACCGGCATTCCGACTTACCGCCGTGTGCGCTTTCGCGACGTGTATCCGGGAATCGAGCTGGTCTACTACGGGCGGCAGGGGCGGGTCGAATACGATTTCGTGGTCGGTCCCGGCGCCGACACGGGACGCATTGAACTGCTGTTCGAGGGGGCCGACGGGGTCGAGATCGGCAGCGCGGGCGACCTGGTGTTCCGCACCCCAGGCGGTGAGCTCCGACAGCACCGGCCACAGGTCTACCAGCATTCGGGCGGGGCGCGCCGCCCCGTGGCGGGAAAATATCGCCTCACGGGAAAGAATCGGGTGAGGTTTGAAGTCGAGAGCTACGATCGCGGCCGGGCGCTGGTGATCGATCCGGTGCTGAGTTACTCGACCTACCTGGGTGGCTCGGAGTCCGACTCCGGCTATGGTATCGCGGTCGATACGGCGGGGAACGCGTATATCACGGGGGAAACCCGATCGGCCAACCTTCCCGGCGCGCCAGGGGCGCTACAGGGGAGCAATGGCGGCGGCTATGACGCCTTCGTGATCAAACTGAATGCGGCCGGCTCGGCCGTAGTGTACGCAACCTACCTGGGAGGCAGCGGGACGGATGCCGGGCGCAGCATCGCCGTGGACGGGGCGGGCAACGCTTACATTGCCGGCTTCAGCGCATCGAGCAATTTTCCAACCACGGCAGGCGCTTTCCAGCGCACCAACCGGGGGAGCCAGAACGTCTTTGTATGCAAGCTGAACCCGGCCGGGTCGGCTCTGGTCTATTCCACCTTTCTGGGAGGTTTCGGGCGCGACTATGTGACCGCGATCGCCGTCAACGCGGCGGGCGAGGCCTTTGTGACCGGCGGGACATCCTCCAGCAACTTTCCCCTGCTCGAGCCGATCCAGCGGGACTATCGCGGGGGGACGGGCCTGCTGTCGAGCGATGCGTTTGTGGCTAAGCTGAACGCCGCGGGCTCGGCGCTGGTCTACTCCACCTACCTCGGCGGCGCCAGTAATGATCAGGGCAATGGCATCGCAGTGGATAGCGCCGGAAGCGCCTATGTGGCCGGCCAGACGGCGTCCTCCGGTTTTCCGGCCACGGCCGGCGCGTTTCAGACATCGCTGGGTGGTTTCGAAGATGCTTTTGTGGTCAAGATCAACGCCGCCGGATCGGTCCTGGTCTATTCCACGTTTCTGGGCGCGAGCAGCGCCAGCAGCCGGGCCAATGCGATTGGGGTGGACGGCGGCGGGAACGCGTATGTGACCGGAGGCACACAGGGCACGAGGTTCCCGACCACGCCCGGGGCCTTCCAGGAAGCCTTCCCCCGCAACGGCTCCTCTACCGCTTTTATCGTCAAGCTCGCGCCGGCTGGCGACGCCCTGCGGTACTCTTCGCTAATCGGCGGCAGCGGAGGCACCGAAGGCAGAGGGATTGCACTCGATCCTTCCGGCAATGCCTTCGTCATCGGCGACACCGATGCGAAAGACTTTCCCGTTTCGAACCCCGTGCAAGGCGCCCTCGGCACGGGATCGTTCAGAAACGCCTTTGTCACTGCGCTCAACGCTGCGGGCAGCTTCGCCTTTTTCTCCACCTACCTCGGGGGCGAAGGGTTGGATTACGGCCGCGGTATCGCCATGGACCGCTCGGGTAATGTTTACCTGACGGGGGAGGCCGGCTCGAGCCGGTTTCCGGCCACTGGCGCGGTGCAGGGGGTCAAGGGAGGCGATCTTTCCGACGCGTTTTTGGCGAAGATCGATTTTACGGTCCGGGCGCAGTTTTCGGCCGAAGGAATTGTGAATGCAGCCAGCTTCGCGCGGGGCCCGGTGGCGCCGGGCGAGATTGTGTCGATTTTCGGAGGGGACCTGGGACCGAATCCGGGCGCGAGCGGAGGACTGGACGCAGCCGGCCGGCTGGGATCCCAGGTTGCCGAAACGCGGGTGCTGTTCGACGGCAGGCCGGCGCCGTTGTTTTTCACGCGCTACGATCAGGTGAACGCGCAGGTCCCTTACAGCGTGGCCGGCAAGTCGAGCACGCAGGTGCAGGTGAGCTATCAGGGCGTGGTATCCAACACCGTGGCGGTTCCGGTGGCCCCGAGCGCTCCGGGTTTGTTTGCTCTGGCGAGCGGGGCAGGCCAGGGAATCGCCTTCAACCAGGACTTCACGCTCAACTCACGAACGAACCCGGCGCTGCCGGGCTCGGTAATCATTCTCTACGCCACTGGAGAAGGCCAGACCGACCCGGCGGGCATCGACGGGAAGCTGGCCGAGTCGCCGTTCCCCGTGCCGCGGCTGCCAGTGGCGGTGAACATTGGCAGCAACCCGGCTGACACCCTGTTCGCCGGCTCTGCCCCGGGCTTCACCGGCTTGCTGCAAGTCAACGCCCGCATCGCGAGCGACACCAGGCTCAGCGGCAGCTCGGCGGTGAGCCTGACAGTGGGGGGCGTCTCCAGCCAGTCCGGTGTCACACTCGCCGTGGGCCCGAAGTTTACGATCTCGAGCCTGCGTGCCGCGGGCACCAATTCCGCGGCTGGAGCCCGGCTCGTCGTCACTCTCGACTTCGACGACGCGAGCGGCTCGGCCACTCGCGACGATCTGCGAATCAACTTTGACATCAACAACGGTGGGCTTAAAGGCTTCGGTAACTTCAGCCGCGAAGGGGTGACGCCGGGGCAGACCAGTGGAACGATGACGCTGAGCTTCACCTTCCCCGGTGCGCGCTTCAACCCGGTGTCGAACGCGCCGATCGTAGTTTCGCTGGTAAACGGAATCGGGATTGAGAGCAACCAGGCGACGGGGTTGTTCTCGGCGCAGTAGGGATCACTCCGCCGAACACCGGACCAACGCCGAACCAGCAGCGGAGGAACGAGCGAGCGGGCACTAATAATTCAGTACCTCCTCCACCCCGCGGCGCAAGTCCTCGACCGAAGGCAGAACCATCAGCTCCAGGTTGGGGGCGGAGGGGACAAAGGAATCCTTGGCCGTCACGCGGGTGACCGGGGCGTCCAGGTGGTCGAAGCAGTTCTTGGCGATGCGGGCGGCGACCTCCGCGCCGAAGCCCATGGTGAAGCTGTCCTCGTGGGAGACGACCACACGGTTGGTCTTGCGCACGCTCGCGTAGATCAACTCTTCGTCGAGTGGGACGATCGAGCGCAAGTCGATCACCTCGAGCGAGCGTCCCTCGGATTCCATCTGGCGGGCGAGTTCCAGCGCCAGGTAGACGGCGCTGCCCCAGGTGACGAGAGTGAGATCCGTGCCCTCGCGGCGGATGCGGGCGCGGCCGAAGGGAACCAGGTAATCGGCCTCGGGCTCGGGCGTCTTGGCCTGGACACGGCGATACAGGCCCTTGTGCTCGAGGAAAACCACCGGGTCCTGGCAGCGGGCGGCGCTCTTGATCAGGCCCTTGGCGTCGTCGGCGCAGCTTGGAAACACCACGTACCAGCCGGGGATGTGGGCGAAGAAGGCCTCCACGCAGGCGGAGTGCCAGGGACCGCCCTTGATGTAGCCCCCCACTGCGATGCGCACGACCACCGGGCAACTCCACACCCCCTGGCTGCGCCAGCGCACGGTCGCGATCTCGTCGCGCATCTGCATGCCACCGGGGAACATATAATCAGCGAACTGAATCTCGACAATCGGCTTGTAGCCGCCGATGGCCATGCCGCCGGCCACCCCCACAATGCTTGCCTCGGCGAGCGCGGAGTTGCTGATGCGATCGGGAAACGCCGTGGTCAGGGCGCGGGTCACGCCGAACACGCCGCCCTTGGGATCGGCGATGTCCTCGCCCCACATGACGATCTTCGGATTGCGCTCCAGTTCCTCGCGCAGGCCGTGGTTGATGGCGTCGATCATGGTGACTGGGGCGTCGGAGAGATAGCGCGGTGCGGCCGCCGGGCTCATCACCACCGGGTCATCTACCGCGTAGATGTGCGCCAGGATGCGGTCGGCGGAGGGCGCGGGGCGCGCATCGGCCTCCTCGGCGGCCCGGTCGACCTCGGCCTTGATCTCGGCGCGCAGGGCGTCGGTCTGGTCCGCGGTGAGGATCTTGTGGCGGTAGAGGTAGCGCTCGGTCTGGTAGATGGGATCGCGGACCAGCAGCTCGTGCAGCTCTTCTTCGCCGCGATATTTGCGCTGGTCGTCGGACGAGGAATGCGGATCCATGCGGATCACCTGGCCCTCGACCAGGGCCGGCCCGCCGCCCTTGCGCATCCGCTCGATCACCGGAGGCAGGGTCTGGTACATCGGCTCGAACCAGGTGCCGTCCAGGTCATAGGTGGGCATACCGAACCCGCGCGCAATACGGTGAATCTCGGCGCTGGTCTGGGTTTCCTGGGGGACGCTGATGGCGTACCCGTTATTCTGGACCACGAACAGGACCGGCAGCCGCTCGCGCGCGGCCCAGTTGAGCGCTTCGAAGAACTCTCCCTCGCTGGTGGCGCCTTCGCCGGACGAAACGTAGACCACCTGGTCGCCGCCGTCCTGGCGGATCGCCCGCGCCATGCCGACTGCCGGAAGGTACTGGGTCCCGGTGCAGGCGGTCTGGGCCACCAGGTTCAGCTCGCGAGAGGAAAAGTGCTCCGGCATGTTGCGGCCCGCGGAATTGGGGTCACCCTCGCGGCTGAGCATGGCCAGGAAAATGTCCTTCAGCGGCATGCCCAGGCCCACGGCGATCGCTTTCTCGCGATAGTAGGTGAAAAACCAGTCGTGGCGCGGCTTCAGCAGCAGGGTCATGCCGATTTGCAGCTTCTCGTGCCCGCGAGTGGAAGCATAAAAGGTGCACTTGCCCTGCTTGACGAAGATCTTCATCCGCTCCTCGACGTAGAAGACGGTGAGCATCTTGTGGTACAACTCGATCACCAGGGCGGGCGGGACGATCCCGCCGTGCTCGGTCTCGAGGTGCGGTTTGCTGGTAACAGCGGACATGGCAGGCAACCCAGAGCTTCCACTTCCATTTTACCGCTTCGTGCGAGGGAGCACGGCATAAGCATTTCTCCCTATTGCTTCCTTCCGGCGCTTGCCTCAAACTAAAAGGAGGGACCTACGACCATGCGACTCATGATCCTGGGATTTGTTGCCGCCGGTGTGCTGGCGCTGGCACAGACGGAGCCGCCCAAACCGAAGCCGGCGCCGAAAGCAGAACCGAAAGCAGCGCCGAAGGCGGAGCCGAGCGAGCGGCGCCAGTCCAGCTACACCTACGATCTGGAGGGCCGTCCGGTGGCGGCCCCGAGTGCAAGCGAACAGCGCCGGGGCTCGACGGTCGACCGCGACGACGTGCGCCGCGATGCGGAGGGACGCCCGGTGACCGTCGGCAGAACGGAGGAGCGGCTGCTTCGCAATCAGGAAAGCGAACAGTCAGGGGAGCGGGTCATTCAGCGCTATGACTTCTCCGGAAAGCCCGTTTCCAAGCAGGTGATCAAGTTCGAGCGGCGCAAGATGCCGGATGGCTCGGTGGTGCTGGTGGAGAACCAGTATGACCAGGACACAAACGGCCGGATGCAGTTTGTGGAGCGGCGCACCACGACCGAGAAGAAGACCGGTGCCGGCGGCACGATGGCCCAGGTGGTGGAACGGCCGGGGGTCAACGGGGGACTGCAACTGGCGGCGCGCACTGATCGCACCGAGACCCGGCTCAGCGATGCGGTGACCGAGGTGGTCGGGTCACGGCAGTTTCCGGACGCGAACGGGCGGCTGGTCGAGCGGGACAGGGAAGCGAGCGTGATCACCAAGTCAGGGAACGCCACCAGCACGGAAACCAAGCAGTGGCAACTGGGGGCGATGGGGCAGATGGAGTTTGTGGGTCGGAGCGTGAGCCGGCTGGCCGAAACGCCGGACGGCAGCCAAGTCGAGGACGTGGAGGTCTTTGCGACCAAGATCGGCGGCACCACACCCGATCTGAACGCTCCGCAGGTCCCGACGCTGGAGCAGCAGGTACACCGGGAGAAGAAGGTCCGGCCCGACGGCAAGATCGTGGAAACCACCTCCGCCCGCCTGCGCCAAGTGGCCGACCCCAGCCGCCTCGGCGGGCTCAGCGTGACCGAAAAGGTCGTTACGCCGACGCGGGACGGCCAGACCATTGAAACCAATGTCTCCGAGCGGGACTATAACGGGAGAATGGTCAAGGTGAGGAGGGAAGTGGAGGAGGAGAGGAAGTAGGGGGAGGGGGGCGGAAGGCTGTCCTCACTTCTCGCCCGGTCTCCTGCGTAAACGAGTGTCTCATTTCCTCGTCGAGCGCGCCCCGGCGCCTTTAGGCGGATCGATGCTGGCACCCGCGGTTTCGGTGGCCGCGGGCGCGGCCGACTCGATCCCGGCCGCCGAGCAGGGCGGAGGGCGGCACGATCCCCTTCTCGATAACCAGCTTGCTGTCGGCTGGGGTGAAGGTGAGGCGGCGCGGCGAGAGCGGGTCGAGCCGCGTGATGACGACGCGCCCGCCGCCGGGGGGCGCGTTCACATTGTGGGCGCCGTCCAGGCCGAGGTCCCGCAAGATCTGGACGGCCATCGCACCGGACTTGGCGCCGGGGGCGAACGCGCCGGCGTAGACTTGCTCGCGTTCCTTCTCGAAGTGCGGGCGGCCGCGGAAGAAGTCGCGGTGGTTCATGGCGATGGTGCTCAGGGCATACATCAACACCCAGGGCGTCAGAAACAGCGCCAGGTACATGTGGGTGCGGCGAACGATCTTAGAGAACATGGTCTGGGCAAGCCGCAGGCTTACCCCACGTATGATAAGACATCGCGCTCTTCCCGGGATCGCCGCCGCCTCCGGCGTCAAATGGGGCCCGGCGCATAGACCCGCGCGATCGGAACGCCCGCCAACAGCGCCGCCGGCGCCCTCCGCCCCGCTTCAGTATTCTCCGCATGGAGCGTCTACTTGTCGAGGATCTTCATTTCGCCGCCGGGCAGCAGTTCCACCCGCAGCGTCGTACTGCGACCCAGATAGGCGCCGGTGATGGAGAGGACCCAGTTCCCCTCCGACGGCCACTGCTTCTTGATGGCGTAGACCCCCGGCTTCGAGGTTGGCGTGAATTTCAGCGC
>JACQDI010000830.1 GCA_016201195.1 Acidobacteriota bacterium
GCGACATCAACATCTCCGTCAACGGCTCCAGCGCGCAAAACAACTCCTATCTGATCGACGGCATGGTGAACCTGAACCTCTGGCTGAGCACCCTCATCATGGTTCCCACCATCGACTCCATCCAGGAAGTCCGTATGCTCACCAGCAACTATTCGGCGGAATATGGAGCCGCCGCCGGCGCCGTCACCATCGTGCAGACCAAGTCCGGGGCCAACCAGTTCCACGGCAGCGCGTACGAATTCTTCCGCAATGACAAGCTCGACGCCAATACCTTCTTCAATAATCGCGGCGGCGTTGGCAAGCCTGCCTTCCGCCGCAACGAGTTCGGCGGCGCTTTCGGCGGTCCCGTCCGGAAGGACCGCACCTTCTTCTTTGGCGACTACCAGGGCATCCGCCTCCGCCAGCCGCGCAGCATCGTCTCCACCATTCCCACTTTGGCCCAGCGGTCCTGGGTGGCCACGGGCGATTTCTCCGGGCTCGGCGCCACCGTCTTTGATGCGGAGAACGTGACCGGAAACCAGCGGTCGCCCTTCCCGGGCAATCGTATCCCCGCGTCGCGCCTCGATCCCGCCGCCATCAAACTGTTCGGCCTCTTGCCGGCGCCCACATCGGCTGCCGCGACCCGCAATTTCATCTTCAACCCTGCCATCGCGCAGCGAACCGATCAGCTCGACGTACGTCTCGATCAAAACCTGGGCGCCAGTGACCGCATCTTCTTCAAATACAGCTATGACGACACCAACCTGATCTCCCCGGGCAATCTACCTTCGCCAGCCAGCGCCGGTGTCCCCATCGGTCCTTACCTTTCGGCCGACGGGACCAACAGCGGGATCACGGTGCCGTTGAAGAACTGGTCGGCGACGCTCAACTTCACCAAAGTCGCCAGCCCAACGATCGTCAACGAGGCCCGCATCGGCGCGGTTCGGTGGAATCAAAACATCGCTCCGCTGGGCAACCCTTTCAACACCGCCCAGGCGATCGGGGTACCGGGGATCAACATCAACGACAAGTCCGGCGGCCTCCCCTCGTTCAGCATCACCGGGTTTCAGGTCCTCGGCGACAACTCCACCTACCCCGAAAACAGCCAGACAGTGTCTTTTCAGTATGAAGACATTCTGACCGTGGTCCGGAACTCGCACACGCTGAAGTTCGGCGGCATGTATGTTCGTCACCGTTTCAACGGTTTTTCCGCCTTTCCCACTCGCGGCGACTTCGCGTTTAACGGCCAGTTTACGCGCCAGATCGGCGGCACCGGCGCGGCCACCGCGCTGGCCGACTTTGCCCTCGGCGCCACCAGCGGCATCACCCGCAACATACTGGTCGGCACTTTCGGCATGCGTATCTGGAACCTCGCCGCCTTTGTCGACGACACCTGGCGTGTCACCAACCGCCTGACCTGGAATTTTGGCTTGCGCTACGAGTTGCTCGCTCCGCCGTACGAGGTTCATGACCGGTGGTCCAACTTCCGCGTCGACACCGCGCGCCTGGAGATTGCCGGCCGCAATGGGGCCTCTCGCCGCCTCCGGAACCTGGACACGAACAACCTCGCCCCGCGCATGGGCATCAACTACCTGCTGACCTCAGACCGAAAGACCGTCCTACGCGCCGGCGCCGGCTTTTCCTATGTCGAGGCCGGCCAGGGTGGCGGGCAGCTCTACAAAAACTTGCCGTTTTTCTTCTCCCAGGTCGTCGCCACCGACCAGAATGCTCGCCCGCCGGCCCGCCTCTCCGACGGCCTGCCCGCGCCCGTGCCGCCCGACCTGAGCGACACCGCCGCCCTCTCCGCCGGGAATCCCAATGCCTGGGACTACAACCTGCAGGCGACCCGCGCCATGCAGTGGTCTATCGGCGTCCAGCGCGAGGTCGTCTCCAACCTTCTCGTCGATGTCTCCTATGTCGGCACGCGGACCATCGGCCTCATTGCCAACGTGAACCTGAATCAGTCCGTGCCGGGGGCCGGCGCTCAGGGCCCCCGACGCCCGTTCTTCTCCCTCAACCCGAATGTCACCAACGTGACCTATCGCACCAACTACGGGGCCGCCAAGTATCACTCGCTCCAGACTCGCGTCGAGAAGCGCGCCTCCCGCGGCCTCACTGCTTCCGTTGCCTACACGTGGTCGCACTACATGGCGAATGCCGGCAACATTAACGGCGGCGGCAACGGGCCGCCCCAGGACAACCGCTGCTATCGCTGCGAGTGGGGACCCACGCCGGACGACCGCCGGCATGTTCTCGTCCTCAACCATGTGTACGAGTTGCCGTTTGGTCACGGCCGGCAGTGGGCCAGCGGAGGCCCGTTCGCCCACATCATCGGCAACTGGAACATCTCCGGCATCTGGTCGTTGGCCACCGGCGAACATTTCTCGCCGGGGCTGGCCGCCGCCGTCTCCAACTCCGCCGGCGGGGGTGGTGACCGGCCCAACCGGATCGGCGACGGGAATCTCCCCTCCTCCGAGCGCACGATCGATCGCTGGTTCGATCTCGGCGCCTTCGTGGTCCCCCCCCAATTCCAGTACGGCAACGCGGGCCGCGGCATCCTGGTCGGGCCCGGGAATTTCAACCTGGACCTCGGTGTTCACCGCAACTTCCGTTTCTGGGAGCGCTCGCTCCTCAGTTTCCGCTGGGAACTGTTCAACGCGTTGAACCACGCGAACTTTGCCGTGCCGAACTCGGCCATCGGCAACCCGACCGCCGGTCAGATCAGCGGCACCGCGCCCGCGCGCATCATGCAGCTCGCGCTGAAGTTCACATTCTGAAGGCGCGGGATCACTCCGGCTTGTGCGCCGCCGACTCCCGCGCCTGCCGGCGCTCCTCTTCCGTCAAGCTACGGTTAAACGTAGCGCCAAACCCCGTGGTCTGACGGTACACATACCCCTGCCAGGGGTCCCGCCCCTCGATCCGAGGATCCCCCGTCCGCTTCAAGTACTCCTCCAGCCGCGACCACAGTTTCCCCTTCGCCGCGCGGTAGGCCGGATCCAAAGCGACGTTCGCCACCTGGTGCGGATCCTTGGTCAGGTCGTACAACTCCTCCGCCGGCCGTTTCCCGTAACACAGCTCGTACTGCCGCGGATACTTCTTCCGACACTCCTCCGACTCCATGTACATCTTGATCGGACCCGCGTCCACGTCCCCATGGAAGGTGAGATTAGACGAAACAAATTCCGGCCCGCCGGTAGGCCAGCGGTCGGGCGCGAAGTTGCGGATGTACAGCAGCTCGTGGGTTCGCAGAGCCCGCACCGGGTAAGTCGCCCCCTCCGGCCGGCACCAGGTGTGCCGCTCCAACGCCGTCACCACGTGATCCCGCTCGGGCTCCACCCGTCCCGACCGCCCAGACTCCAAGGCGGGCAGCAAGCTCCGCCCCGCCATCCCTCCGGGGGGCCGCAACCCTGCCGCTTCCAGAATCGTCGGCGCAAAATCCGTGTGGCTCGCAAGATCGCTGATGGTGCGGTTCCCGGCCACGCGCGTGGCCCACCGGATGGCCAGCGGCATCCGTACGCCCGGATCGTATAGGTTCACCTTCGCCCGTGGAAACGGCATGCCGTTGTCGCTCGTGACGATGACGAGCGTGTCGTCCAGTTCCCCGATCTGCTCGAGCTTCGTCAGGAACCGGCCCACCTGCCGGTCGAACCACTCGACCTCGTAGTGGTAGTCCAGAATGTCGCTCCGCACCTCCTCTACGTCCGGCCAATATGGTGGGACCTCCGCATCGTCGAGGCGCTTGCCCGATTCCCGCCCGATTCCCGCTTGGTAAGGCCGGTGCGGCTCGGTCGACCCGAACCAGAAGCAGAACGGCGCTCCCGCCGGCCGCTCGGCGAGAAAATCCTCGAAGTTGGCCAGGCTGTCGCGGGCGTCGATGCCTTTCGGCAGCGGAGTCGAAAAAGTCCTCCGGTTATACTCCTTCCCGTTGGGGTGTCGCCGCAGTCCGCCGGCCTGCCAGTTGCCCGGACCCCAGCCTTTGCCTGTGAACCCGACATGGTATCCGGCGTCCGCGAGCAGATGGGGGAAGAGGCGGAGCTTCGGCGCGAGTGTACCGTAGAGCACCCCGCCTTCTCCCACCTCCCAGATCGGCCTCCCCGTCAAGATCCCACTCCGCGAAGGTGTACACGATGGGCTCGCCGCAAACGAGTGTGTAAACAGCACCCCTTCCCGCGCAACCCGGTCGAACACGGGTGTCCGCACGACCCGGCTCCCCAGCGCTCCGGCGTGCGGCCATGACTGGTCATCGGCGATCGCAAATAGAACGTTGGGTCGCGACAGCCGCCGCACGCCACACCGCACCGCGCCGATGGCCGCCGCCAGCGGAGCCGCCAACCGTCGCCGTGATACTCGCAGCATCAGCCCTCTCGAAAACCCTCTGCGACACCAGCCGGGCTTGTACCCTCGCGACCTTGCAAGGCGTCCGGCACGCCTCGCCCGGATACTATCATATTGCTGCCGTTTCTCTCGAGACGGAGTGTCCTGCCCTGCTGGTCCGGCTTTTGGGTAGTGCGCTAAATCGGGGTTGATGGGTTCTCCGCTAAGTGGAGGGGCGGAAGATCGAACTGATGTCCCTCAGCGGATTGTTGCAGACCTCGGTTAACTTACCTCTCCACAGAAAGGCGTGGATAACGGTTTTGCCCTCTTGCTTCGCGGCCTTGATGGCGGGTATAAAGTCCCTATCCTCCGTCACGAGGAATGCAACGTCATACTGGTTTTTGCAGGCGAACTTCACCAAGTCTGTTGCAAGAGCCACATCTACCTGCTTTTCGACAATTTCTCTACACTCTGTCCCACAGGTCCGCCATGGCGGAAAGGCATTTGTGCGGACCTCTGCCCGGCAGCGATGTGTGGGATCTCGCCCGATGAATCCGCCCTGGTGAAATACACCAGGAATCGCTTTCACATCCCGGATCATTTGCTTGCGGTACTCATCGATAATGCCCTCGTCCGGAATGTACACGAATGCATAGGCAGGTTTTCCGCCCTCCTGATGAGGGCTCGGGATGTGCCCTTGAAGAAGTCTAGAGAATAGGAGCTCGTAGTGCTGGCGGGTGATGAGTTGATTCGTAGGTGTATCTCCGAAGCCCGCTGTTCTTTGAAGCACCCCGACTAGGTTCGAATGATCGACGAAGATCATCGCTCTGTCAGCCACGGCCTGAAAAAAAAGCCCAGGTTGCCCTGGGCTTTTTCCTCCTTGGGGGCCTCCTACTCCCCCATGAATTGGTTTCTAAACCCTCGATAGTTTTATACCACGCGACGCCGGTCAAAGTCAAGCTTGAGCCGCTGCCTTGCTTTTTGGCGGGACCGGATATATCGTGCCCTCCAGGGCCGCAGTGGGCATAGGTACTTTCTGGCACAAAAATGCTGACCTAACCCGCGTGTTTTCATGGGCCCAACGCCCTGTTGTAAGGTCGAACGGAATCTCGCCCTCTCAGCGAGACCAGTCACTTATGACCGTACCATCTATTATATAGATGTCACGTTCACTGATCGGGCTCGATCTCTCGATGTTGCTTGCCAGACCGCCACGACCGCTCAATCACGATTTAGCGGACTACCGGCTTTTGACTTTTGCTTCCCGGCTTGTTCTACTACCGTTAGTTCGGGAGGACCCTATGAAAAAACTGGCGTTCGGTTTGCTGCTTGCCACCCTTTCATTCGGGCAGGTGGAAAGGGCCAGCATCGTCGGCGCCATTACCGACAAGAGCGGTGCGGTCGTGGCCGGCGTCGAGGTCAAGGTCACGCACGAAACCACCAACACCACGATTCCGCTGCGCACCGACGAGTCGGGTAATTACACCGCACCCAACCTGGTACCCGGCAGCTACAGCATCACCGCTGAGCACGCCGGCTTCAGCCGCCGCATCTATCGCGGGTTCGAGGTCCAGGTTGGCCAGGTGGCCCGGCTGGACATCATGCTGGAGGTCGGCGCCGTGGAGCAGACCGTGGAAGTGACCGGCGCTATTCCGCTGCTGCATACCGAGGACGCGACCATCGGCCAGGTGGTGGTGCCTCAGCTCATCGAAGCCTTGCCTCAGAACGGGAGGAACTTCATCGGCCTGGCCATGTCGGCGCCGGGAGTCGCTGCGGGCAATTTCGTGCAGCCGGGAACGATCAACTCCGGTTTGCGGCCCGACGAACTGCGGCCCGGCGGTACGGCCCTGCAAGCCAACGGCGCTCGCAGCTACCTGAACCAGGTGCTGATCGACGGCATCGACGCCACCGAGATGATCTCCCAAACTTTCGTCGTACGGCCCAGTATCGAGGGCATCCAGGAATTCAAGGTCATCACCAACAACGCCGGGGCCGAAGTCGGACGGGCGGGCGGGGCGTTGATGGTCATCAACACCAAGTCCGGGGGCAACAACTTCCACGGCTCGCTCTTCGAGTTTCTGCGCAACTCGTCGCTGGACGCCAAAAACTTTTTTGACCGGCCCAACGAAAAGATCCCCGCCTTCCGCCAGAACCAGTTTGGGGCCAGCCTCGGGGGCCGGTTGCTCCGGGACCGGACCTTCTTCTTCATGGATTACGAGGGCCAGCGGGAGGTGGTGGGCCAGACCCAGGTCAACACCGTTCCGACCGCAGCCATGAAGCAGGGGGATTTCCGTGGGGCCGCTCCCAACGGCATTTTCGATCCGCTGACCACTACCACCAGCCCCCTGGGACGTACACGCTTCGCCGACGACCGGGTTCCTTCCAGCCGCTTCGATCCTATCGCCTTCAAGCTGGTGAATCTATACCCCGCGCCGCACACGCCGGGGCTAGCCAACAACTACGTGGCCAACCCGACCAAACGCAGCGCCACCGACCGCGCCGACCTGCGCATCGATCACCAGCTCAGCCGCAAGGACAGCCTGATGGGCCGCTACTCGATTGATGACAGCCGGCTCACCATCCCCGACACCTTCAACACCGACATCGGAGGTCGCGAAGACAGCTTCGCCGGGCCGAACCCGGTGCGCGGGCACAGCTTGGTGGTGTCGGATATTCACACCTTCCGGACCAACCTGATCGCCGACTTCCGTTTCGGTTACACGCGGTTCGCGAGCCTCCTGACTCCGACCACGCTGACCAACCCGGTGTGGAAGGAGATTCCGGGGCGAGATACCAGCGATCCCTATCAGCCAAGCGCCCCAATCATCAGCCCGGCAGGCTACGCGGGCCTGGGGAACTCCCGTTCCAATCCTCTGATTCGCCACGAAAACATGGCAGAGTACATCGCCAATCTCACCTGGCAGCGCGGGTCTCACAATCTGAAGTTCGGGCTCGATTTCCGGCGCCGGCTGATCAGCGAGACGGCCAGTCCTCCCGGCGAGAGCGCTTTCGGCCGGTTCAATTTCGATAGCTCGTTCGCCAACAACCCGGCCTCTCCCGGCGGCACTGGACACGTCATGGCTGTGATGCTGCTCGGCTACCCTGCCCGTACTACCCGCGACTTCTTCATTCCGGGAACGGCTTACGTGGAATCGCAAGAGTACAACGGGTATGCTCACGACGAATGGCGGGTCAACAATCGCCTCACCCTGAACCTGGGAGCGCACTGGGAAGTCAACCCGCCTTTCACCGAGCGCAACGACTATTGGGTCAACTTCAACCCGGCCACCGCCGAGGTGCTCCTGGCTGGTAAAAACTCCTCCCGCACCGCCAACATCGATAGCGACTGGAGAAGCATCGGCCCGCGGTTCGGCTTCGCCTACCAGGTCAGCTCGAAGACGGTGGTGCGCGGCGGCTACGGAGTCTTCTTCGCGCCGGAGGGCCGGCATGACACCACCATCCGGCAGTTCCGCCAAGTGCCCTTCGACCTGATCTTTAGCATCATTCCCGGCTCGTTGATTACGGACAATCTGGTGGCCCAGGGCTTCCGGACGCTCAAGGACTTCCCGACGGTGGACCCCAAGAAGCCCTTCGGCAACCTGAAAGGGATCACCCCGGACTTCCGCAACGGCGCGCTGCAACAATTCAACTTCGGAGTGCAGCGGCAGGTCACATCGTCCTCGGTGTTCACGGCGGGCTTCGTTGGTTCCCTGGGCCGCCACCTGGCGTGGGCCCGGCCCCTCAACCAGCCCGATCCCGGCCCCGGCAACATCACGCAGCGTCGCCCGTATTACTCCCGTTATCCCGACGTGGTGAATATTTCGTACCTCGAAACCTCCGGAAGCTCGGCCTATGCTTCGTTGCAGACCACCTTCGAGAAGCGTTTCTCCAAAGGGGTTTATTTCGTGGGGAACTGGACCTGGGCGCACGGGCTCGACAACGCCGGCGGCGACGGCGGCGCCAACGGGCCCATCCCCCAGGATTCGCGCAATCGCAACGCCGACTGGGGCAGCATGAACAGCGACGTCCGGCACCGCGTCAATCTGGCCTGGAGCTACGCGCTGCCGTTTGGTCCCGGCAAGCGCTGGGCCGGCGACTCCGGTTGGACGCGCCACTTGGTGGGCGATTGGGAGTTCGCCGGAATCTCCGTGCTGCAGAGCGGGTTGCCGTTCACCGTGCAGGCCACTGGGTCACCCACCAACACGGGTGCGGGCACCCGCGCCGACGTAGTTCGCGGCGTCACCCCCCGCCCGTCGAGCCGCACGCTGGGCGCCTGGTTCAACACCGCGGCGTTCGGCTTCCCCACGCCGTTCAATTGGGGCAACGCCGGGCGTAACATCCTGACCGGGCCGCCGATCTATAACTTCGACCTGACCCTGGTCAAGAAGTTCACGCTATGGGAACGGCGCCAGTTGATCTTCCGCTCGGAGTTTTTTAACGCCTTCAACCACCCGGAGTTTTCGCTGCCGGCAGCGACGATCGGGGCAACCGGTGTGGCCACCATCTCCGCCACACAGCGCCCGTCGCGGCAGATTCAGTTTGCGTTGAAGTACGCGTTCTAGGTTCATTTCACGCCAAGACGCCAAGGAGGCAAAGGACGCCAAGAAAACCTTCGCGGCCTTGGCGGTCTTGGCCGCTTGGCGTGAAATCTCTTGGGGTGCGTACGTATCGCGCGCCTGCTATGATACGTATATGTCCAAGCTGACTTTGAGCGTCGACCCGGTCGTCGTTCGCGCCGCGAAGCGGTATGCCAGGGGGCGGCGGACCTCGGTTTCCCGCCTGGTGGAGCGCTATCTGGGTCTGCTGGCCCGGCCTCCTGTGGATGCCCCCGACACACCCGCGTTGCGCCAACTGCGAGGGATCCTGAAGCGTGGCGACCGCAGCGACTACCGTCGGCACCTGGCGCGGAAGTATCGATGATACGCCTGCTGCTGGACGTTAGCGTGGTCCTGGATATCCTGCTGGACAGGAAACCTCACGTGGAACTCGCCAGCGCCCTCTTCGCTGCGGTGGAGAAGGGCCGGGGTAAAGCATACCTGTCCGCCCACGGGGTAACCACAGTCCATTACCTGATCGCGCGAAATCGTGGCAGGCGGGTCGCACACCGGGCGCTTCACGCGTTGCTGTCGGTATGCGATGTGGCCGCCGTGGACAGTAAGGTGATCCGAGCGGCTCTGGCGCTGGAATGGAACGATTTCGAGGACGCCGTCTGCGCCGTCGCGGCGGCCGCCAGCCGCTGTGACGCCATCGTGACCCGGGATGCTTCTGGGTTCAAGGGTTCTCCAGTCCCCGCCATCGACCCCGGAGCCGCTCTGGCTTGGCTCGGCCCCGGGTAAGCCCAGCGACGCGTCGCGCGAAAGGCGCGAAACCCTACCATGCCGGCCAGATCGTGGAGCGTAGATCGTGCGCCCAAGGCTCAGAGCCCCACGGGCTACGGCGCGGGGCCGAAGCTGAGGGCCCCACGATCCACGTTCCACGATCTACGATCCTACCAGTACAGCTTCAGCCCGAATTGCATCCGGCGCGGGTCGTTCAGGATGTTGTTGTTGCCGGTGACGCGGCCGAAATCCTGGCTCTGCAGGCTGTTCGATCCGGTGCCGAAGCGGACCCCCAGCGGAAGTCGAGCCGCAGGCGCTCGGTAATGGAGAACAACTTGGCCACCGAGATGTTCTCGTTGTAATTCGGGAACTCGCGGAGCTTTGGGTTGAAACGGGTCATGTTGCCGATACCGACGGCCGGTTGCGGCCCGAAGAACGAAGCCGGTTGGAAGAACCGGTCGGTCTGCGGGTCGAAGCCGCCGCCGGCCTGCGCGCCGCGCCATCCGTCGTAGGTCGTCACAAAGGGGACGTTGCGGCCGGCGAAGATCGGCTGGCTGATGGTGGTGGAGATGTTCAGCGGGCGGCCGCTCGCATAGTAGTGAATGGTGCTGAAGCGCCAGCCGCCGAGCACATTGGAAGCGAGCCCTTTGCTCAAGAACCTGCGGCCGCGACCCAACGGCAGGTCCCAGACCAGGCCCAGCTTGTAGTTGTGGGTAATGTCGAAGGAGCCGATGGACTTCTCCAGGCTCCGGTTGTAGTGATTGGCCGTCTGCGGGAAGTTACCGGCCCAGTAGCTGTCGGTGTCAGTGAGGATCTTGGAGAGTACGTAGGAGGTGGTGAACGTCACCCCGGAGCCGTAGCGCTTCTCGACCTTGATGACGGCGGCATGATAGGAGGAGTGGCCACTGTGATCGCCGCCTCCTGAATACGTGTTGATGTCGTTGTACTGCGGGAACGGCCGCAGGGCCTGGCGTACGGTGGCGCCACCCTTCCATAGGTCGACGAACCCGGAGAAAGGAACCCGGATTCCAGCCGCGCGCGCGGGGTCCGAGGTGACCAGACTGTTGAGCACGGCCGGACCGAGGGTCGTCAAATATTTTGGATCCACCTGGTTGTAGCGCAGCAGGTTGGCCTGCAGGTGCGAGCCGATCAAAGCGTTGTAGGCGACATCGAGCACCATGCTGGACGTAAGCTGCCGCTGGATGGAGAGGTTCCACGAGTTGTTCTCCGGCGGGCGGGTGGCCTCGCGGCCCTGGAACCAGTTAGCGCTCTGGCCGTTGATAAACGAGGGGTCGATGAACGGAGGAACGCCGTAGGGAGGCAGACCGTCCTTGAACAGGAAGGTCGGCGTGATGCCATTGCTGTTGTTGCCGAAGGCGATGGTCTGAGTGAAGCCCTGGAAGTGGGCCGAGCCGGTAACCGTAGTAATGGTTCCGAAGGAACGGGCGTAGTTGCCGCGGATGACCGTCTTGTTGTTCCAACTGTAGGCGAACCCGATGCGCGGGCCGAAAGCCTTGAAATAGGAATCAGCAAGGGAGCGCGAGCCTTCGCGGCCCTGTCCTTCGCCGGCGTAGATCAGCGCCCCGGGAATGTTGTCCGCTTTCGGGTTCGGACGGGTAGGTGAGAAATCGGTCCAGCGGTCCTTCGCTTCGATCGGCGGCAGGGTGGTCTCCCAGCGCACGCCGACGTTCAGGGTCAGCTTCTGGGTAATCCGCCAGTCATCCTGAATGTATCCGGCATAATAGGGCCACTCCTGGCCGATGAAGCGGATGGTGTCGACGCCGCCATCGGTGGCCCAGCCCAGGAGCATGGACGCGATGGGATTGCCGCCGGCGGTGGTGAAGTTAGTGTCGCCGGGCTGGCCGGTGCCGAGGAAGCTAAAGTTGGCGCGTCCGGCGATGTCCTGGCGGCCGAACCCGTTGTAGTGGTTGCGCTGGTGCGTCACGCCAGCCTTGAACGTGTGGCTGCCCCGGATCCAGGAGATGTCGTCGTTGAAGCTGTAGATGGTGTTCTCCGAGCCGTTGTTGGCCGCGCCGCCCCAACCGCCGTAACTGTTGGAGAAGCGCAGGTTGACCAGGTTCTGGTCGCAATCCGGCACATTCGGCAGGCAGATCTTGTCTTTCCAGTTGGTGCCGCTCTTGACCGTGGCCTGCGGGGGATCGTGATTCTCGCGCCAGTTGTTGCCGCCGGCATAGAAGGTGTTGATGACCGTGGGGCTAAAATTGCGGACCCAGGTCATGCGGAATACATCGCTGTGCCGTTGCAGGTCGTTGTACGTGCTGTAGTTTCCGGGTAGCGTGTTGGGTCCCAGCGGGCCGGGCGTGGCGTAGGTGCGGGCGCGGCCGAAGTAGCCTGAGAGGCGGTTTCTCTCGTTGATGTTGTGGTCGCCCTTGATGCTGAACTTGGTTTGCGGGCTGATCTCGGTGCCCTGGGTGATGGCGTAGTTGTTGAGCACATAGCCCACGGTGCCCGGAGCCGCGGAGATGTTAGGCTTCAGCACGCCGCTTTGCTGATACGCCGCCAGCGCCTTCACGATCAGCTGGTCGAACATGGCGCGCGGGACCTGATTGTTGGTGAAGGGATCGCGAACCTGCCGGCCGGAGGCATCGGTCCGCAGCGAGAGGGGGCTGTAGATGGGAATGACGCGCCCGTTGGCATCGACCCAATTGCGGAAGTCGCCGTTATACATCTCCTCCGTCGGCACGGTGGTGATGCTGGTGTTGGCGCCGACGCGGTTGCGGAACCACTCCATGGAGGCGAAGAAAAACGTCTTGTTCCTGCCGTTGTAGATCTTGGGAATCCACACCGGCCCGCCCACGCTCCAGCCGAAATCATTCTGCTTGTAGACGCCCTTCTTGGCCTCGAAGAAGCGGCGGGCGTCCAGCTTGTCATTGCGCAGGAATTCGTAGGCCGAGCCGTGCAGGCCGTTGGTGCCGCTCTTGGAGGCGAAGCTAATCAAGCCGCCGCCGGCGTGGCCGTACTCGGCCTTGAAGCCGTTGGAGTCGACGGTGAATTCGGTGACGGCCTCCAGCGACGGCGCGTTGACCGATACCCAGGTCGTCTGCAGCGCGCGCGTCGTATTGGCCGAGACGCCGTCCAGCGTCGTGCCGTAGCTGGCTCCCTGCCCGCCGCCGATAATGAAATCATTGTCGCCGAAGTTCTTCGCCTCCGGCGTCAACTGCGCCAGGTCGAACACGCTGCGGAGCGCGCCCCCCACCACCAGCGGCAGCTCATCGACCAGTTTGTTGGTGATCGTCGCCGAGGCTTTCGCGCTCTCGGTCTGGAGCTGGATCGCATCCGCCTTGACCTCCACCAACTGCTGTGACGTCCCCAGTTCCAGGGTGATGTCGACGCGCACGGTGGTTCCGGCGTTAACCGTCACATCGGTGCGCTGAACCGGCCGGAACCCGTCCTTTTCGACACGGACGGTGTAGAGACCGACCGGAAGAGCCGGCACGGAAAACACCCCGGCATCCGTTGTGCTCGTGATGGTAGCGACGCCGGTGGCGATGCTGGTGACGATGATCCGGGCGGCGGGAATCACCGCTCCCGTCGGATCGAGAACGCTGCCGGAAATGGCGCCGCGTTCGGACTGACCGAACAAAAGGGCCGCCGCGAAAGCGCTACCCACCAGCAAAATACGATACGCTCGCAACATACTTTTTCCCCCTAAAGCCAATTGGCTTACCCGGACTACGGGATTGGTTGATGTTACCACCGACGGGCTGCGAATTCAACTCGATACATGACACACGGATACACGACACCCTCTGAGATCGGCCTCATTCCCTGGGTGGCCGACGCACTGGTTGCGCTCACCGCCGCGCTTCACCGGATACCCGTTGGATGCGGAACAGAAGGCACTACCCCACCCCGGTGCTGAGCCTCCTCTGCAACCGCCAACCGGAACGGGCCAGCTAGAGGCTTGACCCTACCCCCGCACGGCGGCCTTCGCGTTCGCCGCAGGCTTCGCCGACGCCTCCACCGGCGGGCTGGCGCTCACCGCCGGCAGCAGGCCCAGGATGCGCCGCAGCTCGGTGTCCAGGTCCGCGCACACGTCCGGGTTGTCCTTCAGGAATTGCCGGGCGTTCTCGCGGCCCTGGCCGATGCGCTCGCCTTTGTAGCTGTACCAGGCTCCGCTCTTCTCGATGATGCTGTGGTCTGCGCCCAGATCGATCAGGTCGCCCTCGCGCGAGATCCCTTCCCCGTACATGATGTCGAATTCGGCCGCCCGGAACGGCGCGGCGACCTTGTTCTTCACCACCTTCACTTTGGTCCGGCTGCCGATGACCTCCTCGCCGTCCTTGATCGCGCTGATGCGCCGGATGTCGGCCCGCACCGAGGCAGAGAACTTCAGCGCCCGGCCGCCGGTGGTCGTCTCCGGATTGCCGAACATGACTCCGATCTTCTCCCGGATCTGGTTGATGAAGATCAGGCAGGTATTCGACTTGGAAACGATACCGGTGAGCTTGCGCAACGCCTGCGACATCAGCCGCGCTTGCAGGCCCATGTGGCTGTCACCCATCTCCCCATCCAGCTCGGCCTTGGGAACCAGCGCCGCCACCGAGTCCACCACCAGCACGTCGATGGCGCTCGATCGCACCAGGGCCTCGGCGATCTCCAGCGCCTGCTCCCCGTAATCGGGCTGCGAGATCAGCAGGTTGTCGACATCCACCCCCAGCTTCCGCGCATACACGGGATCGAGGGCGTGCTCGGCGTCGATGAACGCCGCCATGCCCCCCAGCTTCTGCGCCTGGGCGATGCACTCCAGAGCCAGCGTCGTCTTGCCAGACGCCTCCGGCCCGAAAATCTCGATCACCCGGCCCCG
>JACQDI010000042.1 GCA_016201195.1 Acidobacteriota bacterium
CGGTAGTCGGCCGCGGGGGATTCGAGCACCAGGACATTGGCCCGGGCCACGTCGCCGACGTCAATGTAGTCCCGCAACTGCATGCCGTCTTCGTAGACCACCGGTGGGAGGCCGGCCAGTACCCGCAGGCAGAAGATGCGGCAAACGCCGGAGTAGGCGTTGTAAAAGGAGTTGCGCGGGCCCTGCACGTAGGTGTAACGCAGGCTGACTGCGGGGATGCCATAGCGGCGGCCGAGGTTCAGCGCCAGCAGCTCCACTGCGTACTTGGAGATGCCGTAAGCGGTATGGGGGCGCGAGACGGCTTCGTCGATCAGCAACGGCTTCATGTTCCCCGAGCAATGCGGGCATTTCAGCTCCCACTCGCCGCGCTCGAGTTGCTCCACCGGCCGGGGGCCGGGGTAGATCACGCCGTGCTCGCGGCACTCGTACTTGCCCTCGCCGGCTACGGCCTGGGAAGCGGCCACGACGATCTTGCGCACGGGAAGCTTCCGCTCCAGGATCAGCTCGTAGAGCAGCGCGGTCGACTCGGCGTTGACATGCAGGAAGGTGCTGAAGTCCGGCATGTAGTCCTGGTAGGCTGCGAGGTGGAAGACGGCGTCCACCCCCTCGAGAGCGCGGGCCAGGTCCTCGCGCCTTTCCACGAAGCCCTGCTGGAACTCGACCTCGCGGGGCAGGTAGTCCGGCTTGCCCTGGGGGTGCACGCGGGGCTGGAGGCTGTCGAGCACACGGACCCGATAGCCCTTCTGGAGCAGCAGATCGACGGTGTGGGAGCCGATGAAGCCGGCCCCACCGGTGACGAGAACCCTTTGGAAGCTGGGGAGCGCGTCCCCGCGTCTCTCCTTTCTCCTCTCTTCTCTCTCCTCTTTCGTCACGGTTTGCTGATCCGGCGCAGAGTGAAATGTTCGGGGGTCAGGGAGGCGTTTTCCAGCCTTTGCCAGTCGTCGTGCACACTGATGAGCTTGCCGGTGATGTGGTTGGAGCGCGGGGAGACCAGGAACAGCGCCAGGGCGATCTGCTTTTCGGGCGGCACGCCGCGCGTCATCCGGGTGTTGCGCGCTTCTTCAAAAGCCTTCTCGCCGGCCCGGTCGCCGGCCTCCAGCACCTGGTCGGTCATGTGCGTGTAGGTGGCGCCGGGGGCCAGCGCGTTGACCTGGATGTTGTGCCCGGCGACCTCATCGGCGAGCGTTTCGGTAAACCGCACCACGCCTACCTTGGCTGCGGCATAACCGGAAAAAAACGGCCGGGAGTTGCTTGCCCCGCCGCCGCTGATGTTGATGATCTTGCCGGAGCGGCGGACGATCATCTCCGGCAGCACGGTGCGGCAGCCGTGGAACACGCCGACCAGGTTGACCTCCACCACTTCGGCCCAGGCGCGGACGTCGATGGTCGCGGCGGGGCCGATGGGGCCTTGCACGCCGGCGGCGTTGACCAGGATGTCGATGGGGCCGAACTCGCTGCGCACGGCCTGGACCGCCGCTTCCACCTGCGCGTAATCGGAAACATCAGCGCGGGCCACCATCGAAGCCCCGCCGGCGTGGGCGATTTCCAGGTGGGTCATGTTCAGCTCGGGGATCGTGCGGCTCACCAGGCCGACCCGCGCTCCTTCGGCGGCGAACGCGATCGCCAGTCGCTTGCCAATGCCCCGGCCGGCCCCGGTGATGATGGCGGTCTTATCCTTGAGCTGCATCACCAGCGTTGTGCCTCACGCAAAGACGCCAAAGAACGTAAAGGTTTTTCTTTGCGCCCTTTGCGTGCTTTGCGTCTTGGCGTGAGATCGGTGATCTTTCACGGCGTCACAGACCAGGCGGCGATTTTCTCCCGCAGGCAGAACGTGATGAGGTGCTCCAGCACCAGGTGGAAGGATTCGACCTGGGGAGTGGAAGGGATGGGCACCACCACGCAGATGTCGGCCGCTTCCTTCAACGCCCCGCCGTCGAAGCCGCTGAAGCCGATCACCGTGGCCCCAAACTCCTTGCGGGCGGTGTGCACGGCCCGCAGCAGGTTCTGCGACCAGGGGCCGCCCTTGTCCTGACCGGAGCCGCCGTGCACGCTGATCGCCAGCAGCGCGTCGCCCGGCCGCATCAGGTTCCGCAACTGCTCGCTGAACAGGTGCTCGAAGCCGCTATCGTTGATCCAGGCGCTCATCAGCGGGATGTTGTCGCACAGCGAAACCGCCCGCAGCCGGGGCTTGCCTGGGGCGATGGTGACCTTGGAGAGGTCGCAGGCGAAGTGGGTGGCCGTGGAGGCGGAGCCGCCGTTACCAATCAAAAATACCGTGGCGCCCCGCTTCCAGACGTCGAACAGCGCCTCGATCGCCCGGTCGATGTCCGGTTTCGAGAGATTCCCGATCACCTGCTGCATTTCGTCGAAATAGCGGTCGATGAAAACTTGGTTCGTCATTTGGCCAGCGCCGGCTTCCTGCGGGCGTTCAACGCGCGGTATTGCTCCCCGCTCAGCAGATCGACCAGCACCTTGCTCCCCTCCAGGTCAAATCGAAAACGCATCTCGCGCAGCCCCTCCGCCTCCATCGCCGCGCGGAGCTGCTTCTTGCCTTCCTCGGCGTAGAAGAGGAAAAACCCGCCGCCGCCGGCCCCGGAGATCTTGCCGCCCATGGCGCCATTCGCCCGCGCCACCTCGTAGAGGTGATCGATGCGGCGGCCGGCGACATCGCTGCCGAGTTTCTTCTTGGCGCGCCAGTGATCATCGAGCAGCTCGCCGAAACGCCGTACGCTGCCCTTCCGGAGCTCGGCCAGGATCTCCCTGCCGATTTCCTTGATCAGGTGCAGGTTGTCGGTGACCTGCGCCTCGTCCTTGGCCAGCCGGTCGACCTGCGCGGAAATGATCCGTTCCGTGGAGCGCGAAAGGCCGGTGTAAAAGAGCAGAATGTTGCTCTCGAGCTGCTCGGTGACGTCCGGCGAAAGGCCGGCGTCAGACACCTCCACGCGGCCGTCCCGATCGATTTCGAGCACGGTGATCCCGCCAAAGGCAGCCATGTATTGATCCTGCTTGCCGATGGGCTTCTGAAGAAGGTCGAGCTCGATGTGGCAGGCTTCCTCGGCCAGCTCCTGGCGAGCCACCGGCCGCCGGCACAGCGTGTGCAACCCGTTGAGCAGCCCCACCAGGTAGCAGCTCGAAGAACCCAGGCCGGTGCCGGCCGGCACGTCGGCCATGGAGATGATCTCCACCCCGTTGCGGATGTCGAAGTGCCGCAGCGCTTGGCGGGCCAGGGTGTGGCGCACCTGCTCGGTGTCCTCGACGATCTCCGATTCCGAATACTTCACCCGCACCAGGTCGTCCACGATGGGCGTGTTCAGGTAGACGAACATGTACTTGTCCAGGCCGGCGGCGAAAATAAAACCGCCGTGACGGGAGTAGTAGGCGGGCAGGTCCGTGCCCCCGCCGCCGAGGGTGATCCGGAAAGGCGTGCGGGTGATGATCATGGACCGCTTTCCCTTTTCATTTCTGTAAAAGGAATTTTAGGATAACACGGACTGCCTCCCCAAGGTCGGGGACGCGATAGTCGGACTGGATGGGCTGGTTGTACGGGGCGTCGAGGAGCACCAGGGGAAGGCCGGCGGCGTGAGCGGCGCCCAGGTCGCGCTCCGTGTCGCCGGCCAGGCAGGATCGTTGGAGATCGAGTTCATAGCGGCGGGCCGCCTCCAGGATCAGGCCGGGCCTCGGTTTGCGGCAGTCGCAGCGGTCGCGGTCGTCGTGGCGGCAGTCGAGGATGGCGTCCACCGGAACCGATTCGCGCAAGCGTTGGTGGAAGGCGTCAAGCAGGGCAGGGTCGAGGGTTCCCCGGCGAACCTCGGGCTGGTTGGTCACTACCACCACGAACAAGCCGGCCGCCTTCAGTGCGCCGACGGCCTCGGCCGCGCCGGGAAACAGCTCGAAATCCTCCCAGCGTAGCGGTGCGTACGGGATGCCGTCGCGCAGGATCGGTTTGACTAGAACACCATCCCGGTCGACGAACACCGCCGGCTTCAGCATGGGACGGTTCTCGATTCGCGAGCGCTGCGGTAGCAGGCCTCGACCGCGCGCAGGGCGGCCAGCGAGTCCTGGGCGTCGCCCAGCGGAGCACGTCCCTCGCGGATGGCGGCCATGAACTCGGCCCATTCAGCGGCCCAGCACTGGTCCGGGTTTTCAAATTCGATCGTTTCCTGTTGGGGGGCCCCGAACTGCTCCGGGCGTCGGGTAATGGTCAAGCGCTCGGGGCCGTAGCTTCCACCCAGGCCCTCGACCAGCAGGGCCCCGCGCTCGCCGGTCAGCTCGAACTGGAAGCGGTTCTTCCACTCCATCAGCGAAACGGCCAGCGAGAAGGTGACGCCGGAGGCCGTGCGGAACAGGCAGAAGGCAGCATCCTCGAGAGGCTGGATGGGCCAGAACTCGGTGGCCACAATCGCTTGGGCGGTGGCGATTTCCTCTCCCGACGCCCAGCGAAACAGGTCGATCAGGTGAACGCCCTGGTCGAGCAGCTCGCCGCCGCCGGCCACGTCGGGGCGAGCGCGCCATTCTGTTTCGAGGCCGAGGCGTCCCCCGTGGCCGTGCCGGGCGACCGCGTGCAGCAGGCGGCCGATCTCGCCCGATCGCAGCAGCTCGCAGGCGCGGCGAATCGCTGGATGGAAGCGGTAGTTGAAGCCGGTCTTGAACACCAGGTGGCGCTCGGCCGCCAGTGACACCAGCGGCCCGAGTTCGGCCGAGCTGCGGGCGGCGGGCTTTTCGACCAGCAGATGTTTGCGTGCCTCGATGGCCGCGCGGGCCGTGACAGCGAGGTGATCATTGGAAGTGGAAACCACCACGCAGTCTACGCGGGGATCGGCGAGGGCCGGGCCCGGCTCCGCAGAGGCCTGCGCGCCACACGGCCCAGCCACCTGTTGTGCTCGCTTGCGCTGCGGGTCGGCGACCCACAGGACGCGGCAGCCCGGAGCGGCCGCGGCCACTGCGGCGCGGCGAGCCCCCATGCGGCCGGCGCCGATGACGGCCACACCCAGCACGTCGGCTTGTTCCAGCATCTGCGGCGTGTCAATCCCTTCGACCTCGGCGGGCAGGACGAATCCGCGCACCGGTCGGCCTTCCGCCAGCAGCCGGGGGATGACGTCGCGGCCAAAATCCGATGCGCCCTCGGGCAGCAGCGGCAGCAGGGACGGCGAAGCGGCGTAAAAGCCCGTGTTGACCCAGTGGCTGAACTGTTCGCCGGCGAGCGGCTTTTCGAGGAACCGCAAGATGCGGCCATCGCCGGCCAGCTCGGCGATGCCGCTCGCGCTCACGTCGTCCTTGTGGCACAGGGCGATGGTGAGCAACGTTCCCGGACGGTGGGCGGCGGCGAGAGTGCGGTACTCGCAGGCGCCAAGGTTGTCGCCGTAAACGACAAAGAAGTCGCCGTCCGAAAATTCCCGCTCCAGATTCTTCAACGCGCCCGAAGTGCCGAGCAGGACCGGCTCGACCGAGTAGCGGATCCGCGCGCCCCAGCGCTCCCCGGCGCCGAAGTAATCCTGGATTACCTGTCCCTGATGATGGAGGTTGATCCAGATCTCCTCGACCCCGGCAGCGGCGAGCTGTTCGACGTGGCGTTCGATCACCGGCTTGCCGCGGACGCGCAGCATGGGTTTCGGAATTTCAGCGGTGATGGCGCCCAAGCGGCTGCCCGGCCCGGCCGCCAGAACAAGAGCCCTGCGAAACATCAGCGATTGCCGAGGCCGATGAAGATCACCCCGACCAGAATCAGCGCCAGCCCAAGCAGCTTGGAGCGATTGAAGGGCTCGTGGAAAAACAGGCGCGACCAGAACAGGGTCCAAACGTAGCCCAGGGCCACGAGCGGATAGAGTACGGTGAGGTTGCCGTTCTTGAGGCCGGCCACAAACAACACCGAAGAGAGCAGGAAAAGCGCAACGCCGGCGGCGATGCGCCAGCTTAGAAACACGGGGAGGATTCCCGGAGCCAGCCGGTCGGCGCCGGATTTCAACGTCACCATCCCAAACGAGCCGATGAAGCTCGCACCCAGCACCAGCGCCATGGAGGAAACAGGAGTGGTCATTCGCGGCTCCCCAAGCCGATCAGCGAGACGCCGCTGACGATCAAGGCGACCCCGGCGATCTTGAAGGGGTTCAGATGATCCTGCGGAAAGAAGCGCGGCGAAAGAATCGTGACCCAGACAAAGGTCAGGGCGATGATCGGGTATAAGACCGACAGGTGACCTCGCCGCAAGGCCAGCACCATCAACAGCGTGTTGACGCCGTACACGCAGTAGCCCGACAGCAGCGGCAGATTGGTCAAAATGCCGATCAGCCCGGCCCCGGTGATATGGTTGGCGCCGTGCTTCATCAGGATCTGGGCGGCGGCGCCGCTCAGCGTGCAGAGAAAGACCAAGCCAATCGAGCCGAGGCTGGTGGACGTCTTGGAGGCGGCGGGATTCCCTTCCGACGCCACGGTACCGGACGAAGTCACAATGGCCGATTTTAGCACAGAAGCCGGACTACAGAAAAACCTCGGGAGAGATGTGGAAATACGCACCGAGGGCTTTGGCCTGTGCCTTGCTGATGCCCCGCTCGTTGACCACGGCGGAGGCAACGCTTCGCGAGCCAAAGATGTGCAGCAGGTCGCGCTGGCGCAGGCGGCGCTGCTCCATGAGGAACCGCAGCATTTCGTGGGGC
>JACQDI010000831.1 GCA_016201195.1 Acidobacteriota bacterium
CATCGGGTTCTGGGCCAGCAGCCAGAGCCCTTGCGATGGCAACGACGCCTCCGGGTAGCAAATCGGCGTCAAAAAGCACCACAACGTCAGCAGGAAGCCGAGGATCTGGCCGAGGTCGCGGAAGAACACCCCCAGCGCCGCCAGGAACCAGCATAGTCCGAGAGTGAGCAGGAGCTGCGGGATGACCAGCAACGGCAGGTAGAGCATGGTCGCCGGGAACGGCCGCCCGAAATACGCCAGGCCAGCCGCAAAAATGATCGCCCCGAACGCCTCGCTAGCCAGTCCGGCCAGCGCCAGGTTCACCGGCAGGATCTCCACCGGAAACACCAGCTTCTTGACGAACGTGCGGTGCTCCAGGATCACCGAGGCCGAGCGTCCCACCGCCTCGCTGAAGGCCAGCCATGGCAACATCCCGGCCAGGAAGTAGAGAACGAAGCTGGACGGCCGGCTGTCATTGGGGAAGCGGGTCCGCAGCACGATGCCGAAGACGAAATAATAAGTCAGCATCATGAGCAGCGGGTGGATCACCGTCCAGAACAGTCCGCCGTAGGAGCCGCGATAGCGGCCGGCAATGTCTCGCCGCACCATGGAGCGGATCAGCGAACGGTGACGCCCCATAGTGCGCAAAGGGTACCAGAACGCCCTGCCGAGGCTCCGCAAAAGGGTTTCGAGGCGCACCCGCCGGAGCGTGGCCACCCGTTGCCGGCGTACCTTGACCGCGTCGTTTTTGACCCGGGCGTCGATCAGCAGGAATGGCGAGCCCTGTTCGTAGAACCACGCCCGGTGCTCCTGGAGCGGCCCCACGTATATGCGATAGACGCCGGGCTCCCGGGGCAGGGAAACCGACAGGCGAACGGGAACCGACTGGCCGGGAGCCACGTCGCAGTCAAGCGCCGTGCGGCGGCCGTCCTCGACCAGCGTGCCCGTCGCCGGATCAAAGATCTGGTAGCCGCACGCGTATCCCGCGGCCGCGCTCCACACATCGTGGCCGCCGTTTTCGAGGGTGCAGGCCACTTCCACGCGGCGCTCGGGCCCGGCCACCCTTACCTGGACGCCGCGAAAGCGGGCCATCATCCCTCGCCTCCGGCATAGAGGCCCGCCGGGTACCTGCACTTCACCCCCGACACCTTACGGCCCACGGCGTAGATCGCCTCGCCGCGGAGGTCCTTCGGCATCTCGTAGCGGTCGAGCAGATGCGAAACCCACTCGTAGGCGGCAGTCGGCTCGGCCCGATAGGGGGCCGTCTCCAGACGCGCGATCTCAAAGCCCGCCTGCTCGAAGAGCAACTGCACGTCTCGCGGCGCGTACTCCCGGCTGTGCCGCGGCGCCGCCTCCCCGTCGGCCGAGGGCCGGATGTACTGGTGAAAGAATCCCGGATGATACCCGAGCAGGATGGCCTCCACCGCCCGCAGGCTGCAGAGGTTGGGAGTGGTCAGCACCAGCGTCCCGCCCGGACGGAGGATGCGATTGATCTCGCTCATCATGTGCATCGGGTCGTCGTAGAGATGCTCCAGCAGCTCGCAGCAAAGCACGGTCGCGAAATGCCCGTCCGGGTAAGGGAATGGATCCTTCTCGGCGTTGAAGTGATCGACCAGGCACGAGAAGCGCTCGCCGGTCGTGGAGTGTGCTTCATGCTCATCCACGCGGCCGGGTGTTCCCAGGTAGCTGCCCCGCACCTCGCCGTACCCGAGAAGGCGCCGCAGCGCGGGCGTGATGTGCATATAGGCGCCCATTTCGAGAACGCGATCTTCGGCCGTGCCGAGCGGGGTGATCTCGAGCGTCCGCACCAGCCGCGTCAGGTGGGTTCGCGCATAGTCAAGCTGTTCCTGCGACGCCGCCGCATAGCCCAGAATGTACTCCCCCCACGGATGCGACTCCTCCGGCGCCTTGACGCCTTCCCCCTCGCGGCTCTCCACCGCCTCCGGCCTGCTCTCCGCCGGCTGCTGCTTGCTACCTGCTTTCTTCTGCCTACTGTCTGCGGGCCACTGGCCACAGACCACCGCCTCGAGGAACTCCGCATACTGCTGCGCGACCCGCTCCCAGG
>JACQDI010000832.1 GCA_016201195.1 Acidobacteriota bacterium
CGCCCGTAGCTGGCGATACCCATGAAGTCGATCGACACGTCCCGCCCGATCGCCCGCGACAAGTCTGAGAGGAAAAAGCACGCCCCCTTGAGGATGGCGATCAGCCGCAGCGGCCGGTCCGGATAATCAGCGGCGATCTGCCGGCCCATCTCCGCCACCCGCTCCCGGATGCGGTCGGCGGCGATCAGCAGGCGAAGCTCGGGTTGCACTGACGATTGATCCATTGACGATTGACGATTGTCTCAACCCCGGTTTCGGTTCGTCAATTCGGCTCTTTTCGGGTATCCTAATAAGTCTGGGATGTCGTACGACTGGCGCTCAATCGTCAATCCAGCGTTATGACCGTCGAAACCCAATTCGCCCACTTCGACTCGCTGTCTCTCGACTGCGGCGAGACGCTCGCCCCGGTGACGGTGGCCTACGAGACCTATGGCGAGCTGAACCGCGACAAGTCGAACGCCATCCTAGTCTTGCACGCCTTCTCCGGCGACGCCCACGCGGCCGGAATCAGCCACGAAACCGGCAAACCCGGCTGGTGGGACAACATGATCGGCCCCCACAAGGCCTTCGACACGACCCGCTATTTCGTCCTCTGCTCCAACATTCTGGGCGGATGCCGGGGCACCACCGGCCCCGGCTCGGTCAACCCGGCCACCGGGCGCCCCTATGGTGCGGGCTTCCCGGTCATCACCGTTCCGGACATGGTCCGGCTTCAGAAGAAGCTCATCGACCACCTCGGCATCCGCCGCCTGCTTTCCCTCAGCGGGGGATCCATGGGCGGCATGCAGGCGCTGCAGTGGGCGGTGGAATACCCGGAGGCGGTGGTGAGCGCTATCCCCATAGCATCGACCTTTCGCCACTCCGCCCAGCAGATCGCCTTCAACGAGGTGGGGCGCATGGCGGTGATGTCCGACCCGGACTGGAAGGGCGGCGACTACTACGACTCAGATCCGCCGGCCCGGGGCCTCTCGGTCGCCCGCATGATCGGCCACATCACCTACATGAGCGACGACTCCATGCGTGAGAAGTTCGGCCGCCGCCAGCGCCCCAAGGAAGAGCTGAGCAACGGCTTCTCGGTCGACTTCGAGGTGGAGAACTACCTGCGTTACCGCGGCGGCGAATTCGTCAACCGCTTCGACGCCAACTCCTACCTCTACATCACCAAGGCCATGGACAACTTCGACCTAAGCAACGGCTACGGGTCGCTCTCGGCGGCGCTCGCCCGGACCAAGGCCCGGTTCCTGGTGATCAGCTTCTCCTCCGACTGGCTCTACCCCAGCTACCAGTCCCAGGAGATCGTGCGCGCCTTGCGCGGGCACAACCTGGACGTGGCTTATTGCGAGCTGCCGTCCAACTACGGCCACGACGCGTTCCTGATCGAGGTCGGCGAGCAGACCGAACTGGTGAAGCATTTCCTGGCCAACACCTTCAAGAAGGCGGCATGACAACGGCGGTCCAACACGAGAAAGCTTTTGTCCGGCAGGTGCTCGGGCGCAGCGACTACGCGATCATCAGCGAATTGGTGGAGCCGGGCAGCAAGGTGCTCGACCTGGGCTGCGGCGACGGCGAACTGCTGGCCTGGCTCGCCGAGAACAAAAAGGTGACCGCCCGCGGCGTGGAGATCTCGCCGGTCCGCGTGCAACGCTGCATCGCCCAGGGTCTCTCCGTCTACCAGGGCGACATCGACGCGGGCCTCGCCGATTACCCCGACCAATGCTTCGACTTCGTCATCCTAAGCCAGACGTTGCAGGAGACACACCGCCCGCTCAATGTGCTGCGCGAGATGCTCCGCGTCGGCCGCCGTGTCATCGTCGCTTTTCCCAACTTTGGGCACTGGTCCATGCGGCTGTCGATGCTGCTCACCGGCCGCGCGCCCAAGACGAAGCTGTTTCCGTACGAGTGGTACGACTCGCCCAACATCCACTTCCTTACGGTCGAGGATTTTGAGGACCTCACTGTGGCCGAGAACCTAGTCGTGGAGCGCCGCATCTTCCTTCACGGCAGCCGGAGCATCCGGATGCTACCCAACCTGCTGGCTGCGGTGGCGGTGTATCTGGTGCGAAAGCAGTAGGAGTTCGATCTTGGGATACCCTCTGACCCGCCCGCCGTGCTCGATCGTCTTGAGCCGCCGCTCTACCTGCGCGCGCAACCTCGCGGTGTCCACGCCCTCAAACTCCGGCAGGTACCTTGCGATTTTCGTCAGTCCCTTCCGCAACTGCCGCTCGGCGCCCTCCTGGTTCTGCCTCTGGTGATGATAGAAACCGACCGCGAAATGGATAAGGGCCTGCAGGAACAGCCGCTCCGGCCCGCGCGCCGGCCTCCAGATCTCCTCGAGCGCTTCATGACAGTCGAAGAACTCGCAGCGGTTGAAAAGGTCGATGCCGCGGCGCATGATAGGATGTAACCGGAGCGGCATTCTCCTCATCCTATCTCGTAGGCGTATGTTTTTCGACAACGAGCGCAAGCAGAAGGAACGGCAGTACGCGGCCGCAGGGCGGCTGCCTCCCGGCCAGTCCCTCACTCTGAAGTGGCCGGTGCTGCACGAAGGCGACATTCCCCGCTTCGACCCGGCCACGTGGGATTTCCAGGTCCGCGGCCTGGTCCAAAACCCGCTGCGCCTGACCTGGCAGGAGTTTCTGAAGCTGCCCCAGGTGCGCATCGTGGCCGACTTCCACTGTGTGACCACCTGGAGCAAGTTTGACAACGAATGGACCGGCGTCTCGTTCCGCGCGATCGCCGAGATGGTGAAGCCCCTGCCCGAGGCGCGCTATGTGATGGTTCACGCCGACCCGGGCTACACCACCAACGTGCCCCTCGATGACCTGATGCGGGACAACGTGCTCTTCGCCACCGGGCACGCGCCCGACCCGTTCACGCCCGAGCACGGCGCACCGCTGCGCCTGGTGGTTCCGCACCTCTACGCGTGGAAGAGTGCCAAGTGGGTCCGCGGCCTGGCGTTCCTGGACCAGGACCGCGCCGGCTACTGGGAACGCGTCGGGTATCATATGTATGGGGACCCGTTCAAGGAGCAGCGTTACCATGGGCAGTAGGCGGTAGGCAGTCGAACACGTGCCGGAGATGCTGGATCGGCTCTTTAAGCGTAAACCTGCTCCCCCGCCCCTGCGCGGCGCGCCCGCCGTTCGCCGCCAGAAGACCTACTCCGCCCAGACCGGCTATGTATATCAATACTTCTATGAAGGCTACCACGAGGAGCGGGCGGGGAATGAGTACGTGTTCCAGGTCAGCTCCGACCGCAAGTCGTCGTTCCCGCTGACGGTATTCCTGCCCGGCGCCGCCGTGGAAGCCTGGCAGCAGGCGCACGGCCGCGCCCTCTCTTCGACCGAGCAGTACGCAGCGGTGAAAATGGCTTTGTTCGAAACCTTCGACGAGCGCGCCGGCCTGAGTCCGGCGAACGCCGAGGTCGAAATCGCCGCCGCCGACATGGAGCGGCTTCTGGCTACTTTGGAGATTGAGTAGAGAAGACGGTCACCCGGTATTTCAGCACGAGCGGGCGCCCGTGCTCGAGCGTATACGTCTCCAATGCCGGAAACGACACCCCCAGAAATCCGTAGCGCCGCAGGCACCAGCCGTTGGGCGCGGCGGGATTCGCCGGATCGACGTCGATGCGTGCGCCGGCCCGCCGGCCTTGAAACGTCCCCTC
>JACQDI010000833.1 GCA_016201195.1 Acidobacteriota bacterium
AGGTAGAGCAGCTCGGAGGTGTCGGGGATGCTGGCGTGGGTGCCCACCGGCAGGTTGTTCTTCTTCAGCCAGGCGTTGAAATCCTCGCGAGCTTCCTTGTAGACCGAGCTGCAGAAATAGACGCGGGCTCCCTTGGGAGCGTATCTGGCGTCGAGCCGGCTGGCCAGCGCCCTCAGTTCTTCCTGGCCGCCGCCGTGGTCACCCATCAGCACGATGTTCTGGAAGCCGTTGGTCGCCATGCTGGCAACCACTGCTTCGTTGACCCTGGCATAGAGGTCCGGCGGGAGGTCGACCGAGCCCGGCCACTTGGGGTTCAGATGGGACCCGGCGGGAGAAAAGGGGAGCACCGGGGCGACCAGGGCGTTGCCAAGGCGGCGGGCGATGGCTTCAGCCGTGCGGCGGGCCATGAACGTATGGCCGCCCAGCACGGCGTGCGGCCCGCGCTGCTCGGTCCCGCCGTTGTAAATGAGCACGGTGGTCTTGCCCTGTTTGTGGATGGCGTCGTAGATCTCGGCGTGAGTCATCAGCTCGATCTCCACCGGGTCTTTGGTTTGAGCCGGGCAGAGGGCGACGGTCAATAGAGCAACAAAAGAGGCGATCTTCATATGGGCGCTCGCAAGGATGATACGCGAGCGGCGACGGTCGCGGCAACCCTGCCGACTGTTTACAGGCTCGGCTACAACTTGGTAGACTGTCATGTAGAGCGGGAGGCCCGGATGTCGAGTTCAACAGTGAGGATCAGCCAGCAGGCCCAGTCCGTCTTGCGGGAACTGGCGCAAAGGGAGGGAAAGCCGATGCAGGCCATCCTGGAGCGAGCGATTGAGAGCTACCGCCGGGAGCGTTTCCTGCAAGAAGCAAATCGCGCTTACGCCGCCTTGCGCCAGAACAAAAAGGCGTGGGCCGAGGAGATGACGGAAAGGAAGGCTTGGGACCAAACCCTGGCGGATGAGCCGGGGGATCGGTGAGTCCGGCGAGGCCTTCCCGCGGCGAGATCTGGCTCATCGATCTGGATATTGGGCGCGGCCACGAGCAAGCCGGGAAACGCCCTTGCGTGGTCCTATCGGTCGATTTGTTCAACCATGGCCCCGCCGGTCTGCATGTAGTTCTACCTATGACCACCAAGGAGAAAGGGATCCCTTTCCATGTGGAAGCGCGACCGGAGGAAACAGGGCTGAAGCAGCGCGGCTTCATCAAGTGTGACGACGTTAGATCGATTTCCCGGGAACGATTCCTCAAGCGACTCGGGAGCCTCTCGGCGGCGACCATGGAAGCGGTGGAATATCGGCTCCGCATCCTGTTGGGGCTGTGAGGCGCTTCCTCACTTTCCCCGCGACTTCTGCCGGGCGGGGAGAAATTCGTCGCCGGGCTGCCAGGTGGGGAGCTGGGGCAGGTTGGCGATCCGGGTTCCCAGGCGGAGGCCGAAGCGGGTCAGTTCGGCGAGGCCGGAGAAGTCCCAGTTGGGGTCGAACTGGTCGGAGGGCTGGTGGTAGTGCTTCTCATTGTACTCGTCATAGGCTTTTTCGCCCCAGCCGGCCGGTTTGCCCACGAATTCCGTTCCCAGGTCGAGTGAGAACGCGGGGACGCCGACGCGGGCCAGGCTGAAGTGGTCGGAGCGGTAGTAATGTCCCTGCTCGGGGTGCGGGTCGGGCTTGATCTTGAGGGTGAAGTCCTTGGCGGTCTGCTCGACCAGGTCCTTTAGCGTGGTGCGTTCGTAGCCGGGCAGGGTGATGTCGGTGGTGCGGCCGAAGGGAAAGATGCCGTCGTAGTTGAGATCGGCGGCGATCTTGCCGGCGGAAACCACGGGGTGGCGGCCGAAGAATTCCGAGCCGCGCAGGCCGCCTTCCTCGGCGGTGACCGCGGCAAACAGAATGGAGCGAGCGGGCCGGGGCGTGAGGCTGGCAAAGGCCCGGGCGGTTTCGAGCAGGATGCCGCAGCCGGTGGCGTTATCGACCGCGCCATTATAGATCGCGTCGCCGTTGATGTGGGTGCGTACGCCGAGGTGGTCCCAGTGGGCGGTGTAGAGGACGGCCTCGTCCTTGAGCTTGGGATCGGCGCCGGGCAGTTTCGCGACCACGTTCTTAGTGTCGATTGGTGAAACGTCGCTCAGGATGCGGGCCTTGAATCGCACGCTGAGGGGGATGGGCTGGAAGTCGCGTTTCTCGGACTCAGCGAGCATTTGAGCGGCGGTTTTGCCGAGCGAGGCGAAGATCTGATTGCCGGCGGCCTCGGTGATCCAGCCGGCAAAGGCGAGGGCGGGCTCCCCTTCGGAGATTTTGACGAACGGTTCCTTGCCGGACCAGGAGTTGCGCACCACTTGCCAGCCGTAGCCGCCGGTCTTATCGGTATGCACGATGAGGCAGGCGAGGGCGCCCTGGCGCGTGGCCTGCTCGTATTTGTACCGCCAGCGACCGTAGTAGGTGAGGGCGCGGCCGCCGAAGAACTTGGGGTCGGTCGATTCCGGCTCGTTGGTAAACAGGACCACAACCTTGCCCTTCACGTCGGCGTTCTTGTAGTCGTCCCACTGGAACTCGGGGGCGACGATGCCATGACCGACGAAGACGGCGGGGGCGTCGATGGCGGCATCGGGCTGCTGGCGGTGATTGATGCCGACGTATTCGGTAAGGAGCTGCAGCGGGTGGTTGTTCCAGGCCAGGACGGAGGTGGGAAGCGTCTGCACGCCAACCAGTGGTACCCTCTGAAAGTAGGTCCCGTGGTCGCCGGCGGGCTCGAGGCCGGCGAGCTGGAACTGGGTGGCGATGTACTTGGAGGCCAGATCCTCGCCGCGGGCGCCAATGCCGCGGCCCTCCAGCAGGTCGTCGGAGAGGAAGCGCACGTGGGCGGCGATGCGGTCGCCGGAGACGGCGCCGACCGAGGAGCCGGCATTGGGAGTGGGCTGGCAGGCCACCAGCGCCGCCAGGAGAACGAACAACGGTGCTGGGCGCATAAAGGAAAAGAGTAGCACGGCTATAATGAGGCGTTCACTTTCATGTGCGGAATAGCGGGATATTGCGGACCGGCGCAGCGCTTCAGCGACGAAAAACTGGGGGCGATGCTGCGGTCGATTGAGCATCGCGGGCCGGACGATTGCGGGGTCTACAGCCTTTCACTCGCCTCCAACCCGGCGGCGCGCGTGTGGCTGGGCAGCCGGCGGCTGGCGATTCAGGACCTTTCGCCCGCCGGACACCAGCCGATGGTGGACGGAGCGAGCGGGAGCGCGATCGCGTTTAACGGCGAGATCTACAACTTTCTGGACCTGCGGGAGGAGATGGCGCGCGCGGGGGTTGTCTTTCAGTCGAAGTGCGACACCGAGGTGGCGCTGCGATCCTGGTCGCGGGAGGGGCTGGCCGCCGTGTCGCAGTGGGAGGGCATGTTTGGGGCGGCGGTGTGGGATCCGGCGAGCGAAGAGCTCTGGCTGGTGCGCGACCCCTGGGGGATCAAGCCGATCTACTACCGCCACGACGGCGAGGGCCTTGCCTTCTGTTCAGAGGTACGGGGGCTGCTTGCGGCGGGCTTGGCCCCGCCGCAGTTGAGCTGGCGGGGCGTCGAGGACTACCTGGGCTTCGGGGCGGTGCAGGATCCGGTGACCATCATCGACGAGGTCTACGCGTTGCTGCCGGGCCACGCCCTGCGGTGGAAGCAGGGGCGGATCGAGATCCGGCGGTATGAGCGGCCGGCCGCGACGCCGCTCGAGGTGGAAGACCTGGCGCCGCTGGTGCAGGAGATTGTCCGGCGGCACCTGATCAGCGATGTGCCGGTGGTGGTGTTTTTGAGCGGGGGCGTGGATTCGAGCGTGCTGGCCGCGGCGGCCCGGCAGGCGGCGGGCGCCGGGGTTCACACCATGTCGGTGATCTTCGAGGAACACCGGTTTTCGGAGGCGGCCTACGCACGGCGGGTGGCGGCGCGCCTCGGCACGCAACATCACGAGGTGTTGTTCACCGGCGCCGAAGCGCAGTCGAAGGCGGAGGAAGCCATCTCGCGGATGGACCAGCCCACCATAGATGGACTCAATACCTATGTGATCTGCGAGGCGGCAAAAAAGGCCGGCTTCACGGTGGCGTTGAGCGGGCTGGGGGGCGACGAGTTTTTCGGCGGCTATCCGACGTTTCGCCGCACGCGGTGGCTCGGCGCCTTGCAGCAGCTTTTGCGGCGGGCGCCTTTCCTGGCCGGTGCGGCCGGGCGGGCGCTCGAGACGCGGAAAGGGGAGGCGGCCGCCAAGCTCAGCCTGTACCTGAAGGAAGGCAATTTCTGGGAACACCCGTATTTCCTGCAACGCACCGTGTTCTTTCCCCGGCAAATCGCGGCGTTGTGCCGCGGCGGACCGCGATCGGCCCAGGCCGACCGGGTGGCGGAAGCGGCGCGCGAATCGGTGCGGCAGGAAGCGGAGGGAATGGACCTGCTCGACCAGGTGTCGCTGTTCGAAGCCCGCACCTACATGGCCAACATGCTGCTGCGGGACAGCGACCAGATGAGCATGGCGCACTCGCTCGAGCTGCGGGTGCCGCTCGTGGATCACCTGCTCGCCGATCGGATGCTGGCCACGCCGGCGGCGGCCAAAGGTTTCGGGAAAACGCCCAAGCTGTGGCTGCGCGAGGCCTTCGGGGGGTCTCTGCCGGAGGAGGTTTTCGCCAGGCCGAAAATGGGATTCACCCTGCCGTTTGTGGTGTGGCTGCGGGGGCCGCTCGCCGCACAGGTAGAGCAGGCGCTCCTGCGGGGGGATCTATGGCATCGGGAGGCAGCCTGGCAGGTGTGGGAGGGTTTCCAGCAAAGGAGGGTGGGGTATTCGCGGCCGTGGGCTCTCTACGTGCTGAGCCGCTGGGTGGCCGACCACCTTCCCGCATGCTGAGGACGCCGCTCACCACTCGAACCGTAGCGACATGCGGAGAGCGCGAGGCCCGGGCTGA
>JACQDI010000834.1 GCA_016201195.1 Acidobacteriota bacterium
CGAGATGTGGAGCCGGTCTCCGAACTTACGCAGTTGCCGATCGAGCTGCTCGCGGGTTCGGCCGGTCTTGGGGTAAAGCAGCGGATAGTCGATGACCTCATCGAGCCGCACCGAGGACCGCCGCGCGAGGGGATGGTCCGGCGGCGCCAGCACCGCCATCTCGTCGCGGTGAATGGGGATCACGTGCAGATGAGCGTGCTTGAACGGCAGCGTGACCACCCCGAAATCCACCGTGTTCTCAAGCACCTTCTCCACCACCTTGCGCGAGAAGTTGCGGACGATCTCCAGGCGCACGTCCGGGTAATCGCGCTTGAACTGGAGGATCGCCGCGGGCAGCACGTAGAGCACAGTGGACTCATTGGCGGCGAGGACCAGGGTGCCGCGCGGGTGCTGCCGCATCTCGACCAGTTCGGCCACCGCGGCTTCCCGCAGCTCCCGCAGCCGCTCGCCGTAACGCAGCAGGATCTGGCCGGCCGCGGTCAGCTCCACCTGCCGGGCGTGGCGCACAAACAGCGGCTGGCCGCAGTGCTTTTCGAGGAGCCGCACCTGGGTGGAGATGGCCGGCTGCGTGCGGTAGAGGCGCTGGGCCGCGCGCGAGAAACTTCCCGCGTGGGCAACCTCCACAAACGTCGCGATCTGGTCGAAGTCCATCGCGGTATACTGTAGCGTTCAGCAATCAGCGTTCGGCAGGGGTGAGCTGACGGCTGAGAGCCAAACATCATTGTTCCATAACGCGGACCGGCACTGCCATGGATTTTGACCAGCTCCGGAGCTTCGTGGAGGTCGCGCGGCTGAAAAACTTCTCGCGCGCCGCCGGAAAGCTGGGCCTCACCCAGCCCGCCATCTCCACGCAGATCCGGCAATTGGAGGAGGAGTTCCAGGTACGGCTGTTTGACCGCATCGGGAAAAAGGTGTTCCTCACCCAGCCCGGCATCCTGCTGCTCGACCAAGCCGAGAAGATGCTCAACGTGCAGAAGGAAGCCTTCGAGGCCCTGCGCGACCTTACTCCCAGCTTCGCCGGCCTGACCCTGGGCGCCACGGAGGCAAGCTGCCTCTACCTGCTGCCCAAGGTGTTCGCCGCGTTCAAGAAGAAGCATCCGGAAGTGCCGATCACCGTCTACCGCAATTTCACCACCAAGATCGTGCAAAAACTGCTGGAAGACTCGCTCAATCTGGGCTTCGTGAGCCTGCCGCTGGAGGTGCGGGAGATCGCCACCATCCCGCTGTTCCACGAGCCGATCGAGCTGGCCGTGCCGCCCGACCATCCGCTGGCGTCGCAGCCGAGCGTGACGGTCGAGGAGATCGCCCGCTATCCGTGGATCTTCCCTAAGGCCAGCCGCACGCGCCAGATGCTCGACCAGTTGTTCCGCGGTCGCGACACCCCGGTGAACGTGACCATGGAGCTGTCGGGGGTGGAGACGATCAAGCGCTTCATCAGCATCGGCCTGGGGATCTCCCTGCTGAGCCGCAGCTACGCCAGCGCCGAGGTGAAGGCCGGCACCATCAAGCTGGTGCCGCTGGCCGAGCCCAAGCTGGAGCGGCAACTGGGCCTAGCTTATCGCACCGACCGGTACCTGTCGCGCTCCACTCAGGCTTTTATCGAGATTGCGAAGAAACACTTTGGGAAAGGGTTGTAGGGTTGTAGGAGGTGGGTTGTTCAGGACCCCGGTTTCGGGTAATACTAGAAGGGAGGGGGCCATGCTCTAGAGGAAACCGATGGACTGCATCAATTCTTACGCGATCGTGGCTTACGTAGCCGGCCCGATCGCGGGATTCGCCGACCGGCTACGGAGCGAGTTGGTCCCGGGGTGTCCTCACCACGCGCACATCACCATTCTCCCTCCCCGTCCGCTACAGGGTTCGCTGGGCGAGGTTAGGGAGTTTGCCCGGCCGCTGGTGGCCCAGTTTGAGCCGTTCGACGTGCGGTTCGGCGCGGTCGAGCAGTTCTCAGATACGCAGGTCATTTATCTCTCTCTGGCTTCCGGCGCCTGCGAGTTCATCACCCTGCACGACGTTCTGAACACCGGCATTCTGGAGCAGAAGGAACTCTACGGCTACGTGCCCCACATCACCTTAGGACAATTGCTGGCTCCGGGGACCTTCGAGCGGTGTCTCGAACTGTCGCGCCGCCGCTGGCGGGGGTTTGGCGCGGCGAAGCCGTTCCGCATCGAGACGGTAACGGTCGTCCAACAGCGGGCCGACGGAAGCTGGAAGGACCTCGCCGAGCTGGGGCTGGGCCGCGTTCCTGCGGTCGGTTAGCGCCGTGTCCAGGCAATCCACTTCACGCCGCGAGACGGAACACTAACATGTTCACCTGGATCTGCCCCACGTGCGGCAAAGAGCTGGACGTCAGTCAGCTCGCTCCCTCGCGCCATCCCTTCCGGCTGCTGCTGGCGCTGGTGGCCGGCGTTGCCGTGGTGGGGGTGGTGGGGCTGGTCCGCTACCAGTCGCGCCGGCCGGCGCCCGTACCCCACGCGGACTTGAAGCCCGCGCCTGTTCTGGAGGCGGTGCCGGAATCAGCGGCCGCAACTCCGGCGCCTCCGCACCAGATCGAGGTGGCGGGCGTGCGCTTGTCGTACGACGC
>JACQDI010000835.1 GCA_016201195.1 Acidobacteriota bacterium
CGACGAGGCCACGCTCGATGCCGTCCGCAGCGTAACCAAGAAGCCCCTGCGCGTGGACGCCAATGAAGGCTGGAAGAACAAAGAAGAAGCCGCCCGCAAGATCAACTGGCTCGAGTCGCAGGGCGTGGAGTTCGTCGAGCAGCCCATGCCCGCGTCGATGCTCGAGGAAACGCGCTGGATCCGCAGCCGCGTTCACATCCCCATCATCGCCGACGAAGCCTGCCTGCACCCGGGCGACATCCCCAAGCTCGCCGATTCGTTCGACGGCGTCAACATCAAGCTGATGAAGTGCGGCGGGATCCTGGAAGCCTGGCGCATGATCCAGATCGCCAAATCCCTGAAGCTCAAAACCATGCTCGGCTGCATGATCGAGAGCTCAATCGGGGTGACCGCGGCGGCGCACCTTTCGCCGCTGGTCGACTATGCCGACCTCGATGGCAACCTGCTCATCGCCAATGACCCATACTCCGGGGTGAAGGTCGAGAAGGGGAAGCTGATCCTGCCCGACCGGCCGGGCCTGGGACTTCGTGCCAATCCGAATCCTGACCGCTGAAGAAGTCGCCCGCGCCTTGCCCATGCACCTCGCCATCGAGGGCATGAAGCACGCATTCACCCGCCTCTCGACCGGCGAGGCGATGATGCCCCCGCGCAGCCGCCTCGATATCCCGGGCGCGGACGGCATCCTGCTGACCATGCCGGCGTACGTGGAGCCGTCGCTCGCCGTTAAAGTCGTTTCGGTCTATTCGAATAACCCGGCCCGCGGCTTGCCCCTGATTTACGCCACGGTGCTGGCCTTGGACGCAGCAACCGGCCGGCTGCTGGCGCTACTCGAGGGCGCGACGCTCACCGCGATCCGCACCGGAGCCGCGAGCGGCGCCGCCACCGACGCGCTCGCCAATGCGGACGCCGGGATCGTCGCGATCCTCGGCAGCGGCCGGCAGGCGCGAACCCAGCTCGAAGCAGTGGCCACCGTCCGACGCGTCCGCGAAGCACGCGTCTACAGCCCCGCCCGCGAACACCGCGAGGCCTTCGCTCGCGAGACCGGCGCCCGCGCCGTCTCGAGCCCCGAAGACGCCGTTTCCGGCGCTGACATCATCTGTACGGCGACCACCTCGGCCACCCCGGTGTTTGACGGGCGTCACCTCAGGCCCGGCGCCCACATCAACGCCGTCGGCTCCTTTTCGCCCGAGAAGCAGGAAGTCGATGTCGATACCATCGCCCGGTCCCTCGTGGTGGTCGATTCCCGTGAATCCGCCGTGGCCGAAGCAGGCATTCCGGCGGACCGAATCCACGCCGAACTGGGGGAGGTCCTCGCCGGCCGCAAGCCTGCACGCTCCAGCCCGGCGCAGATTACATACTTCAAGTCGTGCGGCCTCGCCGTGCAGGACGCGGTAGCCGCAGGCATCGCCCTCGAGCAGGCCACCGCCCGCAATCTGGGTACACTGGTAAACCTATGAGCTACGCACTGGGCATCGATGTGGGCGGCGCTAAGATCGCTGCCTCGGTCGCGGATTCCGACGGCAAGATCCATCACAAGATCAAGGTCCCGACTGGGAACGCCGTCGCCCAGATCATCGAGGCGGCGCACCAAGCCGTCGCCGCGGCGTCCGTCTCGTGGGATGTGATCACCGCCGCCGGGGTCGCCATCCCCGGAATCTATTACGCCGAGACCGGCCAGGTCTGGGCCCCCAACATTCCCGGTTGGGACCACATCCCACTGCGCGCCGAGCTCGAGGCCAAGCTGCCCGCGCGGGTCGTCGTCGATAGCGACCGGGCTGCTTACGTGCTCGGGGAGCAGTGGAAAGGAATCGCGCAAGGCTTCCCTGACGTGGTCTTCGTGGCCGTGGGCACCGGAATCGGCGCCGGCATCATCACCGGCGGAAAGCTCTGCCGGGGGGCGGGCGATATCGCCGGCGCCATCGGCTGGTTCGCCGTCGATCCGCGCAAGAAGGAGATTTACAAGCAGACAGGTTGCCTGGAGGCCGAAGCCGCCGGACCCGCCGTGGCCCGCCGTGCCGCGGATCTCGCCGCGCGCGTCCCCTCCCGCATGCTCGAGATGGCCGGCGGTTGCCTCACCACCATCACCGCGGAGATGGTGGTCGAAGCAGCGCGACAAAACGACGAAGCGGCCCGGCAGGCGCTCGACCAGACCGTCGCTTACCTGGCCATGGGTCTCGCCAACCTGGTCAGCCTCCTCAACCCGCAGATGGTCGTCCTCGGCGGCGGCCTGATGCAAGCGGGAGATCTCTTGCTTGAGCCGCTGCGACGCGAGGTGCTAGAGTGGGCGCAGCCCATCGCCGCCAGGCAGGTTCGCCTCGAGCTGACACGGCTCGGCGAAGACGCCGGTCTGCTCGGCGCCGCGCGCCTGGCCCTGGAGGACCATGTCAGCGGATAGATACTTCGACCAGATCACTGGCGTACTGGCCCGGATCCGTTCCTTGCAAGGCGACAAGATCCGGGCGGCCGGCGAAGCGATCGCCCTCTCCATCGCCAACGACAAGCGCGCCTACCTGTTCGGGAGCGGCCATTCCGTCATCCCCGTGCTCGATGTCTTCCCGCGCTACGGCAGTTTCACCGGGTTTTTCCCGCTCTACGATCCGCGTCTGATGTGGTTCAACGTGATCGGCCCGGGCGGCGCCCGCGAGTTGCTGTGGCTCGAGCGCCGCGAAGGCTACGCCGAGGTCTTCCTCCAGAGCTATCCGCTCGAACCGGGAGACTGCATAGTGGTGTTCTCCCACGGGGGCCGGAATGCCGCGCCCATCGAGGTTGCCCTGGCAGCGAGAAAGAAGGGTCTCACGGTCATCACCGTCTCCTCGCTCGCCAACGCCAAAGCCGGCCCGGCGACCCATTCGAGTGGCAAGCACCTTTCCGGCGCCGCCCATATCGCCATCGACAACTGCGTGCCGCCCGAAGACGCGCTGGTCGACGTCGGCTGGAGGGAGAAGACAGCCGCGGGATCCACCGTGGCTGCCGTCTCGATCGCCATGGCCCTGGTGGCCGAAACCGGCGCCCGCTTGGCCGCACGCGGCATTCATCCCCCCACCTTCGTCTCGCCGAACGTGCCGGGCGTCAAGAAGAACCATAATCAAAAGGTGTTCGAAGCCTTCACCCATCAGCTCTTCAGCCGCCGCCCGTGAGGCCCCTTCGTTTAGCTTGGTTGACCGGCGGGGCTTATGCCGGCATGTTTGTCTTCGGCATCGTCATGGCCCTGCTGGGAGCGATCCTGCCGCTCGTCTCCGAGCAGATTCAGTTCAACCTCGCCCAGGCCTGAAATCTGTTCCTGGTGATGAACTTCGCCATGCTGCTAAGCATGCTCAGCTTAGGCCCGCTGACCGACCGGTTTGGGCACCGATCCGTGCTGGTGGCCGGATCGCTCCTGGTGGCTCTGGCCCTGCTGCTGATCGCGGGGGCGGCGAGGTACACGACGGTGCTGGCGAGCGCCGCGCTCCTGGGAATCGGCGGAGGCGCGCTCAACGGCGCTACCAATTCGTTGGTCGCCGATCTGCATACAGAGCCGCGAAGGAAAAGCGCCGCGCTCAGCCTGCTGGGCGTATTTTTCGGATTCGGCGCCCTGTTCCTGCCCTTCACCATCGGCTCGCTGCTCTCGGCCCTGGGTCTGGCCCCTATTCTCTACCTCGCTCTGATTCTCAGCGCGGCGCCGGCAGTCGTCTTTCTGGCCCTCGCCTTTCCACCGCCCAAGCAGGGACAGGGCTTGCCGCTCGCCGAAACCGCCCGCCTGGCCCGCCACCCGCTCGTCCTGCTGCTAGGCTTTCTGCTGTTCTTCCAGTCCGGGAACGAATTCATCGTCGGCGGCTACACTTCTACTTATCTGACGCTGCAACTGGGGATCTCCGTCTCGGGCGCCTCCTACCTGCTCGCTGCTTACTGGGGATCGATCATGGTGGCCCGGGTGATCTTCAGCCGCCTGCTGCTGCGGGTGAAGGGATCCATCGTGGTGCTGCTGAGCGCTCTGTGCGCGGCGGCCGGGGTGATCGCTCTGCTGCTCGCCTCGAACGCCACCATCGCGGCGGTCGGCGTGGTGCTGATCGGCCTGGGTTTCGCCAGTATCTATCCGACTATTTTGGGTCTCGCCGGCAGTCTGTTTGAAGGCCACTCCGGCACCGTCTTCGGTATCCTCTTCGCGATCGCGCTGGTGGGGGGAATGACGATGCCCTGGGCCGTCGGGCAACTCGCCGGCGCGCGTGGGCTGCGCATGGCCATGACCGTGGCGGTGGGGAATTGCTTGATGATTTTCCTGCTCGAGTTGCTGGTGGACCGCCTCAGCCAAAAGGGTCACAACACTCCCTAACGGTCACTCGAAGACCGTGTCTCACGCCAAGACCCCAAGGCCGCAAAGGTCGCCAAGAACACCTTTGCGGCCTTTGCGAGCTTTGCGTCTTCCATGAGAAGGCCGGATCCTGTCAAGGGCCAGGGCCCTTGGCTGGTGGTTCCCTTCGCTTTCCTGAGCAGAGCGCCCCTGGGAACTGCGGGGAGCCTGTCAAGGTCGCGCGTCTTTGGCGCGGCGAAGC
>JACQDI010000043.1 GCA_016201195.1 Acidobacteriota bacterium
CGATGCAGGACGACCCGACCTCCCAGAGCTGGGGCGGTCAGAACGTGTTCGATGTTTACACCAAGAGCACGGACAAGGCTCTCGATGGCAGCAACTATTCGGATTGGTAAGAATCGGGGAACGTGGATCGTGGAACGGGGATCGTGGGCCCGCCTGCGACCCCCGGGCCCCCGCGCGAGGAGCCCACGTTCCACGATCCACGATCCACGTTCCTCCCACGGCATGACCCTGATCGAGCTGATGATCGTGCTCACGATCATCATTACCGTGGTGTCGATCGCTGTGCCCCTCTACCAAAAGGCGATCGTCCGCTCCAAGGAAGCCGTGCTCAAGAACAACCTCTTCACCCTGCGCACGCTCATCGACGAGTACACCTTCGACAAGGAAAAGGCCCCGCAGGCGCTGCAGGACCTGGTCACCGAGGGCTACCTCCGCGAGCTGCCCTTCGACCCCTTCACCAAGAAGCGCGATACATGGAAAGTGGAGATGGAAGACGCCATGCGCTCGGTCGACCAGAAGGAGCCGGGAATCTTCGACGTCCACAGCGGCGCCGAAGGAGCCGCGCTCGACGGAAGCAAGTACAGCGAATGGTGAGGCTATTGGAGTCTCACTCAATGCGGTACAGCTTAATCGGCCCATACTCCCCCACCTTCGTGACGCCCCACGCGCTGGGGTCCTTCTCCATGGAGGGCGCCATCAGGTTCGTGCCGCCTCCGCCCACGTCGGTGAGCAGGTAGTCCACGCCGCGGCGCTGGATCTCGCGGGTGGCGTAGCGCTTCATTTCCTCCCGGGAAGGCTCGCGCTGCGATCGCCGCAGGTCCGTCTTCAGCCGGAACCAGCGACCGGCGAGGTCCTTCCCCTCGGCCTGGAGCTCCAGGGGGTACTGGTCGGCGGAGCAGTGCAGCTCCACGGCGCTCAGGCGCAGCGGCTCGGGGAATTCCACCTGGAAGCGCATGCCGGGATACAGCGGCCACCAGCTTCTCCACCGCGTAGCGGGATTGCCGTCCACGGCCAGGGCCGCGTCCCAGGGGTTGGGGCTCGCGCGCAGAAGCCAGCTCGGGTTGGGAACGAGGTAGGTCGTTCCCGAAAACAGAAGCAGCTCGTGGATGCTCCACTGGTCCTCCTTGGCCCAGCCGGTCTGGATCAGGCGGAGGCCGGCCAGAGCGCGCGGCTCCCACTGCATGCGGATGTTCCACACCGGGGCCCAGGGCTCGACCACCGGCGTCAGCAGCAGGTCGGTGAGCACCTCGCCCAATGCGCTTTGATAATTGCCAATGATCTCGCGAGTGGTATAGGAGTCAAAAACGCCCACCGAGGCGTGCACGCGCGCCCCCTTGGGCACGGCCTGCTCGATCATACGGGCCACATTATAGTCGGGAGCAACCCGGCTCAGGTATTGCCCCTCGCTTTCCCGGCGCAGGGCGGCCCTCCAGGGGATGTCCTCCAGGCGCCACATCATTTCTCTGTCCCACCACCCAACCACAGGCGGCCAGGAAGCCACCGCGTGCGCGACCACCAGCACCGCCGAGCAGACCACAGCGAACCGGCGAGGCGCCTGCCAGAGGGCCACCGCCATGGCCAGCGAGAGGAACACCAGCGACGGAATCAGAAAGCGCGTGCCGTTGTTGGAGAGCCAGGGGAGCGCAAACAGCGCCGCCGCCGCCCACAATCGCCGGCCCATCTTCAGTCGCAGCGACCACAGCCCGAGGGGCGCCAGCAGAAACAGCGGCCCCAGCAACCCTTGCAGCTTGCCGCCGCGAATCGCCAGCTCGAAAGGGTACTGGAGATAGTCTCGCCAGTTCTGCTCAGCCAGGCCCGCGTAATGGCGCATCAGAAAGGTGTAGCTCCGCTCGAGCGACACGTGAATGTAAGGATTGGGAAAGACACTGTTGAAGAAGGGCGCGACCGGGTTGCCGATGAGGATCGCGTTCTTGATCATCCAGGGGGCGATGAAACATGCCGCAAAGACCGACGCCCGCAGCGCCCCGCGGCGCCCCAGAAACCAGAGCGCGAACGGCAAAGCCAGAAAGCCGGTGTACTTGATAGAAAAGCAGAACCCGGCGGCGACACCGATAGCCGGCACGAGCGCCGGCCCGGGGTTCTCTTCCCAAACGAGCAGCAGGTAGAAGGTCAGGAACGTAAACAGCGCGAGCGCGCAGTCGTTGTAGGAGCTGGTCCCGTCCACGCCCGCCACCGGGGAGAAGGCGAAAAAGGCAGCGGCCACTGCGGCAGCCTCCCTCAGGCGGAAGCGCCGGCCGAACCAGACCATCGCGGCCGCCGTCGCCAGCAGAAAGGCGAAGTGGATCATCTTAGCCGCAGAATGCCTGCCGAAGGCGTAGGCGAACAGGAACAGCATCTCCGTGCCCTGCGAGAGCATGGCGTACATGCTGGTGGTGATGCGGCCGAAGCCGTGCTCGCGCAGGTAGCGGCTCACCAGCCCGAGGTGATACCCGGCGCCATCGGGGCTGATTTCGGGGGCCATGGCGTTCATCAGGTATAGGTATGCATAGCACGCCGCCGGAATCAGCAGCCACCATGGCAGGCGTTCGGGCTTCTCCTCCGGCAATGGTTCGTCGCGGCCGCCGCGCCCGCCCCAAAAACCCAGGTGGACGCCAGGCGCGCGGCGCACAGCAGGAACACCAGGTTGCTCAGCCACGCCGCGCCCATGGCGAAAGCGAACACGGCCCGCTCCCCGCGCCGGAAAAGCGGCCAGCCCCCGGTCGCCCGCAGGAACCAGCGTCCCACGGCATACGACGCCGCCACTGTGAATCCGGATCCGAACAGGATTTTAGCGACCGCCCAGAGGGAGGAGGCTTTCATGGACGAAAACCGGCGTGAACCAGGATAAAGCCCAGCTCCGGCCCCTTGCCGTCTGATGGCAGGGTCTTGTCGGTCTCAATGGTCACCAGGTTGTCGGCCTCGGGCTTGAGAAGATTCGCGGGCGCAGGCTCTTCCACTTCGTAGATCCCGTCCTTCTCGTAGTGCCAGCTCTTCCACGGCTTGTCGTTGAACAGGACGCGCAGGTTCATGGGGCCGCGGCGCGCAATCACCTCGCGAACCACCGCGAATTTCATGACGTAGCGCAGGTCCTCGGTCCCCTTCAGGCGGACGCGAAGCACCGCCTGGCGGCCGCACCACCGCCACGTGGCGGCTTCCAGCCCGTAGACACCGGAGACGAAATACCGCTCGGCGTCCGGCTGGTTCATTTGCACGAAAGGGCCCAGGGGCTCGGGACGGTGGACGGCCTGCTGCTTATCAGGCGGATGAACCGCCACGTCCCCCTGGCACCCGGCCAGCGCCAGGGCTGCGATCAACGGGCCCACGATCCACGATCCACGTTCCACGATCCTTCCTCTCATAAGGCTTAGAATACTACCATGTATTTTCTTGGCGTTGACGGGGGCCAGTCGAGCACCACGGCGGTGATCGGCGATGAGCACGGTCTGGTGCTGGGGCGCGGCGAGGCGGGGCCCTCGAATCACGTGGAATCGGAATCAGGCCGCGAGAAACTGATCGCCGCCGTCGAGCAATCCGTGGGGCAAGCGGCACGCAGCGCCGGCCTGGACTCGCTACCCGCCTTCGCCGCAGCCTGCTTCGGCATGAGCGGCGGCCCGGCCGACAAGCGCGACATCATCGCCTCGATCATCCGGGCCGAGTCGCTGGAAGTCACGACCGACGCCCACATCGCCCTGCTTGGCGCGACCGGAGGCGGGCCGGGGATCATCGTTATCGCCGGCACCGGCTCCATCGCCTACGGGCAGAACGCCGGCGGACGCACCATGCGCGCCGGCGGCTGGGGGCACATCTTCGGCGACGAGGGCGGCGGCTTTGACATCGTCCGGCAGGCCCTGCGCGCGGCCTTGCGGCACGAGGAAGGCTGGGGGCCGCCGACTGCGCTGCGCCCCGCGCTACTTCAGGCTACCGGGGCCTCCACCATGAACGAGTTGCTGCACCTGTTCTATACCCGCGATTTCCCGCGCGACCGGGTGGCCGGGTGGGCGCCGCTGGTGGATGCCGCGGCCCTGGAAGGCGACGAGGTGGCCCGCACCCTGTTGCGGCAGGCCGCCCAGCAACTGGCTACGCTCGCTGGAAGCGTCCGCTCCCAGTTGTTCGCCCCCGGCGAGGTCGTGCTGGTCTCCCCGATCGGCGGCGTGTTTCACAGCCGTATGCTCGCCGAGTGGTTTCGCATTTTAGTGGAACTCGAACCCGGCGCCACCGTCGCCCCGCCCAAGCACGACCCAGCCATCGGCGCTTTGCTGGGAGCTTATGCCGCCGCCGGGCGTGCGATCCAGCTCCATTTGTAGTGCAGGGCCACGCGGTTTTTCCGGGGTACGACCTACCGCCTACTGCCTACTAGTCCGTAATGTCGCTGGCTTCCAGGAAGCAGCTTTCGAAGGCGCGGTCCAGGATTTCCGGAGACAGCTCGAACGGCAGTCCCTCGAACCGGATCAGGTCGATAGAGTGGCTGATGACGTCGCGCGGGTGGCAGCGGCGGAACCGCTTGCCCGTTTTGTGGTAGTACTTGTCGATGAACCAGCCCAGCAGGCGCGGGTTGAAGGGCATGTTCTCCGCGCGGCAGTAGCGCTCGAAGATCTCCGTGAATTCCTTCTCCTCGGGACTCCTCAGGTACATCTTGTACTGAATGCGGCGCAGAAAGGCTTCGTCGCCCAGCTTGTCCGGATGCAGGTTGGTCGAAAAGATCAGGAATGCCTCGAAGGGAACCGCCACTTTGCCGCCGGTGTGGAAGGTGAGATAGTCCACGTGACGGTCCATGGGGATGATCCAGCGGTTCAGCAGCTCGGCCGGGCTCGCCTTCTGGCGCCCGAAGTCGTCGATCAGGTAGATGCCGTTGTTGGCCTTTAGCTGGAAGGGAGCGTCGTAAACTTTGGCCGAGGGGTTGTAGCTCAGGTCCAGCATGTCCAGGGTCAGCTCGCCTCCGGTGACGATGAACGGCCGGCGGCACCGCGCCCATCGGAAGTCATAGTGAGGCTCGAAAGAGAGCGAGGTGCGCGAGTCCTCCTGTTCGTCCACCCGCTTGTGGTAGAGGTTGTCGAACATTTGGATGATCATCCCCTGCGCCTCGATCGCGTAGGGGACATAGATCGACGAGTGCGCCACGTTCTGGAGAGCCTCGGAAAGGTAGGTCTTCCCGTTGCCGGGCTGGCCATAAATCAGAAAGGACTTGCCGGAGTTGACCGCCGGTCCGATCTGGGTTAAGACCGACTCCTCGATCACCAGGTGCCGCAAGGCCGCGAACAGGTTCGGCTTGGTGAGCCAGCCGTCCTTGGCGCGCTGGCCGCGGACCGCCTGCACATACTGGTCGATGGGGACCGGGGCGCGGCCCGAGTACTGGTTGATGTCCAGATATTCGCGGGCGCGGCTGCGGCCGGCCTCCGATAAAGCAAACACCGCCGATATGTCCCCGAACCCGGAAGAACGCTTCACCTCCACCTGCCGCGTCTTCTTCAGAAAGTCCAGGATCCCGCCGATCAGACTGAACTTCAGGCCCAAAGAGTTGGCCATGTCCCGCCCTAGCATCTCCCCTTCGAAATAGAGCAGTTTCACGATGAGCTGCTCAATCAGAGACGAGGCCAGTCCGGTATCCGCAATCGTTTCCGGGACCGGCGGAACATACAACTCTTGCTCGGAGTTGGACAAGGCTTCAGCGGCTTCCAGTGACGTCATGCTCTGAGTATGCGCGACTGGCGGGCGGTGTAATACCGGGAAACTACCGTAAAAACAGGCTGGGGAATCGGCTTAGTGCTGAGGTAATATGCCGGTCGGAGCAGGTTGTGGGCTGTGGGACCACGATGCGGAGCCCGCGCGTCCTTTCTCAATTCCTCAATTCAAAAGACCCGATTCTTCAGCCTGGCGATATTGAAACTAGCGGTATCCGCAATAGCCATCACGGCCATGACGCCGGCCTGAACCGGGTCGCTGACCACCAGGTCGGCGGCGTCGGGGACGCTGCCCGCCATGTTGAGCGAGATCACCAGCAGGCCCTTCTCCCGCACCTCGCGCACCGCGGTTTCGATCTCGCCGCCCATGAGGGAGCCGGCCAGGACCAGGGCCTTGGCCCGGGGCAGTCGCGCCACGGCCCGCACCGCATCGGCCAGGGCCTTCTCGCCTACCAGTGGGATGGTGTCCACCGAGATGCGCTCGCCGCGAATATTGTGCCGGTCGGCTTCGGAAATGGCGCCGATCGCCACCTGTCCGACCTGGGCCCCGCCTCCCATGATGATCAGCCGCTTGCCGTAGACCTTCTGTAAAGTATTAGTACGCTCTACCTGCACCACGGCTTCCAGCCCGCGCATCTCGGTTTCGATGGCCTCCATGGCGTCGGTGCCGCCGATCTCGAAGAAGACCGTAGCCACCGGTTTATCGCTGTCCAGGATGGCCACCGAGGTGATGTCGCCGCCATGCCGGAAGATCACCCCGGTCAGCAGGTGCAGCACCCCGGGGCCGTTTCGCACCTCGACGAGCAGGCCAACTTGATCGGTCATAGACTCAGTATAGAACCAAGGAATTGAGAAGGAACACCGGCGATCCGTCGCTGCTTTTCTTTATTTCCTTCGCCGTTTGCCTTTCGCCTTGTTTCTCCTACCATGGCCTTATGAGAGCCCTCGTCCTCTCCGCCGGCGGCGCGTTCGGCGCCTACCAGGCGGGCGCCTGGCGCTCCCTCGAGGAACGCGGCTTCCAGCCCGAGCTCGTGGTAGGAACCTCGATCGGCGCCGTCAACGCGACCGTGGTGGCGAGGGGCTGCACGGGACAGCGGTTGGAGCGGTGGTGGCGCGACCCGCGCTCGAACGTCTTTCGGTGGAGCCGCGGCCTGCTGGATGCCGCCTCGTTGGCCTCCCGACTCGACGAGCTGTGCCGCGAGTTCCCCGCCTCGGCGGCGAAGGCTCGCTTGCTCGTGACGCTCACCGAGCTGCCAGGCACGAGGATCCGAGCCGTGCATGACGAACAGGTGACCCCGCGTCACCTCCTCGCCTCCTGCGCGGTCCCCTTGTTCTACAGGCCGGTGAAGCTCGATGGCCGCTGGTACGGTGACGGAGGCGTCTTCTGCCGCCTGCCGCTGGCCGCGGCGGTCGAGGCCGGCGCTACCGAGATTGTGGCCGTAGATCTGCTTGCGGCCCCGCCGTCGCTCGTGGCGCGCGGGCTGCTTAACGCCGTGAGCCGGGTGCGGCGGTTCTTGCTGGCTGAGCCCGATCTCATGCAGGTACCAGATCGCGTCCGGCTGTGGCGCGTCGAGCCGCGGCGGCCCCTGGGGAAGCCCTGGGATATGCTGCGCTGGAACCCGGCGAGCATCGACCGCTGGATCGAGCAGGGCTATCGCGACGCGGCCGCTCTGCGGGCAAACCAGGCCAGCGCCGCGCAGCCCAGTAATCCTAGCGCGGAAAGGGCGGCGCCGAGGTAAACCGAATACGGGCGGTAGACCATTTCAATGGTGTGGCTGCCGGCCGGAACGGCGACGCCGCGCAGCGCGCCGAAGGGGGCGTATACAGTCGCCGGCCGCCCGTCCACCTTCGCTTCCCATCCTGGGAAATGAGCCTCGGCGAATACCACCATCCCCGCGCAAGCCGCGCTCGCCCGCGCGCGGATGCGATGCAGGGTGTGGCCCGTGACTTCAACGGTCGATTCACCCCCGCAAGGCTCGATGCCCGGCGGCGCGGCGGCGCCACCCGCGAGCAGGATCGTTTCGCGCCGCGCGTCGAAGTCCCGCCGGTGAAACCACTCCGCGGCCTGCGATGCATCACGCGCCAATCGGATCGCGTGAACCACCCAGGCGCGCGGAAACGCATCGTCATTGCGAAAAACCTTCCATCCGTCCGGCTCGACGTAGACCTCCCGCTGGCCGGGCCGCGTGGGTTCCTTGCCCACCACGTAAACCGTGTTGAGCAGCAAGCTGGCCCGGTTCCAGTCCCACGCCATGAAATCGTAAAGCCCCTTCGACACGCTGGCCAGGTACCCGCGCAGGCTCTCCAGGCCCTCCCAATCGCCGAGGTTGGCGGGAAAATCCGTCTGCGACGAAACGTCGAAGCGGAACGGCCCGGGCTGCCCCTTCAGAAACGCCACGATCCCCGGATGCGCCCTGAGCTGGTGGAGGTAAAGAGCCCGCTTGGGGTCGTTCCGGTGCGAGATAAAGAAGTGGCTGGTGATGCTCAGCTCGAACGGCAGCAGCAGTAGTATCCAAGCGCGGGCCGCCCGGCAAGTGAGACGTCCGCGCTCAAAGCCGTAGAGCACGGCGGCCAGCAACAAAGCGACCAGAGCGGAAAGGGTCACCTGGTCGTGGGGGTTCGATTCGAACCTCCCCCTCACGGCGAGCCACAGCAGCAAGGCCCACGCGGCCAGGCCGATCGTGACCAGCGCCTTCCGGATGCGGCCCCGCCAGCGCGCCCACGCCGCTTCCTGAGGGCCAAAGAACAGGTCGATCCCCTGGGCCGTAAGCGTGAGCGCGGCGAACTGGAAGACGAAGATGCCATGCGCCGGGCTGCGCGCCTTGTTGACCAGGGGTGCCAGGGTATAAATAAGACCATGAAGCAGCGAATAGTGCCCGGCCACGTAAGCGAGCGCCCCCAGGGCGACCACCGAGTAGATCCGCACCCGGAGCAGCCTCCACCCGGCGGCCACGGCAAACAGGGCGAAGCTCAGGCACACAAAGCCCAGAAACGGATCCATCGTCAGGTGCGCCTTGGGGAACAAGGTCCCCAGCAGCGAGAGCGGGAAGATCCCCTTGTCGTACTGGGCGTAGTACGGCACGGCCTCCTCCATGCGCACCGGGTGCGGGAGGTCCACCCACCGGTAAGCCCTGGACCCGTATTCCCAGGCAGGCAGCAATTGCGCCGCGCCAATCAGGAAGGCAAACAGAACGACCACCCCGAGCAGCCAAGTGGGACGGCCCCCCTGGGCCGCCGCCGGCCCTCGACCCGGCTCCCAACGGCCTACCACCGCCCAATACAGAAACACCCCGCCAAACGTCAGCGCGGTGAACATCGGCGCCTGATGGTGCCCGCTCAGCAGCGAAGCCCCCATCGCTCCCCCGCACAGCGCTGCGTTCGCCGCCGCTCCCAGCCCCCGCCCGCACCGCACCATCCGGTGAAAGAACAGAAACGCCAGCGAGATCCACATGGCCCCGTGGAACATCACCGGCCAGGGGACCGTCCCCAGGTAGCCCCCGAAAGAAAACGCCGCCCCGGCCACGACCGAAGCGAAGCGGCTCGATCCCAGCTCCCGGCAGAGCGCATACATAAAGAGCGCAGCCACAAAATGCATCAGCACGTAGTAGCGGTGGACCCACGCGAGATCCAGGTAACCGTTCTGGAGCGGTGCGAGAAACAGCAGCCAGTTGGGAGGAAACGCCGCCCCCGGTTGCATTTGCCCGAGCACGGGCTGGCCCGCCCACTGGTAGGGATCCCAGAGCGGAAACACGCCCCGCTGCATCGCGCGGGCCTGCATCTGCCACCAGGGGAGCACCTGGTAGGCCAGGTCGGGCGTTTCCAGAAACGTGAACTGCGAGGTCAGCGCCAGCTTCCAGTAAAAGGCGAGCGTCAGCGCGAGGAGCGCCA
>JACQDI010000846.1 GCA_016201195.1 Acidobacteriota bacterium
CTTCGCTACCGGGGTTTCCGCCGAGGCGATCCTGAACTCCCGCGGCCTGTTCGCCTATCACGCCCAGACCCGCGCCGAAGCCTCCATCACCATGATGGGATCGGACAGCTCCGGCTGGGCGAAGGCCAATTCCCTTTGCGCGAACGAAATCGATCTGGAGCGGTTGGCCGAGGTCGCCGCACAGAAAGCGGTGGCCTCACGCCGGCCCGAAGAGATCGGCCCGGGCGCTTACACGGTAGTGCTCGAGCCGGCGGCGGTGCTCGACCTGCTGGGATTCCTGGTCTACGATTTCAGCGCCACGGCCATCAAGGACCAGCGCAGCTTCCTGACCGAGCGCATCGGCACGCAACTGTTTGGGCCCAACGTCACCATCACGGATGATCCGTACCATCCGCTGCAATCGGGCGCCCCGTTTGACGGCGAGGGAGTCCCCCGAAAGCCGCTGGCGCTGGTCGAGAAGGGGGTCGTCCGCCAGATCGCGTACTCGCGCCAGTCGGCCAAGGCGGCCGGCGTCGAGCCCACTGGCCACGGCTTCCCGCTGCCCAACGAGTTCGGCGAGGCCCCGGTGAACATCATCTGCCACGGCGACAGCGCCTCGGTCGAGGAGATGGTCCGCTCGACCGAACGCGGCATCCTGGTGACGCGACTGTGGTACATTCGCGAGGTGGATCCCTACGAGAAGATTCTCACCGGCATGACCCGCGACGGCACTTTCCTCATCGAGGGCGGCGAGGTCCGCCGTGGCCTGCGAAACTTTCGCTTCAACCAGAGCATGATCGAGATGCTCAACCATGTGGACATGCTCGGCCCGGCTGTCCGGGCCGCGGGCGAGGAAGCCTTCGAGATGGTGGTCCCGGCGATGAAAGTCACCGGTTTTCACTTTACCGAGGTCACAAAATTCTGAATGCGTAATTTGTGATTTTATGATTTGTGATTTGCTGATTGGAAACACCGCCGACGGACTCCAATCACCAAATCACAAATCATAAAATCACAAATCCCCATGGGGGTTCCCATGCTGAGCCTCGATCACTGTCGCCAACGCCAGCAGCGTCTCCTGAAGCACATGGAGAAGGAGCGGCTGGACCTGGTGGTGCTGGCCAATCCGAAAACGATCTACTACTTCACGGGCGTGCTCACCGACCACGCGCTGCCCCAGTTCTTCACCATCAACGCCTCCGGCCGCACGCTGCTGATCACCAACCAGACGCCCTCGCAGGCCGCCGCCGACCGGGTCGACCTCTACACCGGCTACACCATCGATCGACCGTTCAACCGCACCACCATGACGCTGGAGGCGGTGACACTGGTCCGGCAGATTCTGGTGGCCGGCTCCATCGGCCTCGAGTATGACGCGGTGCCCTCGGTGATCGGCGACATCTGCGGGAACAAGAAATCGAATATCACCCCGGCCATCGACCACCTGCGCCGCATCAAGGACCCGGATGAGCTGGAGTCGATCCGCGACACCATCCGGCTGACCGAGGCCGGTTACGCCGCCGTGCGCGGGCGCCTGGAGCCGGGGCAGGCCGAGTTTGAGGTCTACTCCAGGTTCCACGAGGCCCTGGTGCGGCACGCCGAGACGGCCGTCGACCTGCGCGGCGATTTCGCCTGCGGCACGCGCGCCATTCGCGGCGGCGGCCCGCCCACCGCCCGCAAGCTGGCCGAGGGGGACCTCTACATTCTGGACATCTTCCCTTTCTACCATGGATATCACTGCGACCTGACACGCACCTTCGCGGTAGGCCGGCCCACGGCGCTGCAAGAGGAGGCCTGGGAGGTCGTGAAACAGGCGCACGACTTGGCCGGCCGGCTGATCCGCCCGGGCCTCACCGGCCGCGACGTCTATGTCGAGATCCGCACCCACCTGGACGGCTTCGCGCCCACACAGGGATCGTTCTGGCACCACCTCGGCCACGGCTTTGGGATGAATGGCTGGGAGTACCCCTGGCTCACCCCGGGCAGCGACCACGTGATCCAGGAAGGGGAAGTGCTGGCCGTGGAGCCGGCCTTGTATGGCGAATGCCTGCAAGGTGGGATCCGGCTGGAACACGACTACCTGGTGGAAAAAGACGGCGTCCGCTTGCTTGACGAGTTTCCGCTGGACCTGTAACTCAGTTCGGCTTCTGGCGTGTCTGAGGCCATCCGCGCTCGGCCAGCACGCGGATGCCCGTGCACCGCGCGTTCACCAGAAGCGCGCGTAACGACAGCAACTCCTGCTCGGTCAACGGCGAGATCATCTCCTCAAACTCGGCGGGCGTAACGTCCATGTCCCGGTCTGAGAGATCCTTAAAAATCCTCCGCACCCTTTCAGAGATGGCGGCCTGGGCCATATCCCCCCGATTTTACCACCGCGCGCGGAATGTCAAGGGCCCCAGTCGTGGATCGTGGGCCCGAGCCCACGGCCCACGATCCACAATCCACGATCTTGTTTTACGCTAGAATCGAGGGCGAGGAACCGTCATGAACCGCCGAGAATTTGTAGCCGCTGCGGCCGGCGCGGCGCTCGCCCCGCCTCCGTCGAGTCAATTCATCAAGAGTATC
>JACQDI010000847.1 GCA_016201195.1 Acidobacteriota bacterium
ACTCGGCCAGAAACCCGACCCAGTCGTCCACGTCCGATTCCTGGAAGCGGCGGCTGGCGGCGGTGACGCGGGCGATCGGGCCGAGCAGGAACTGGGTGATGTGGATCAGGTGGGAGCCGATGTCGGCGAGCGCCCCGGAGCCGGCCAGCCGTTTCTCGGAGCGCCATCCAGTGAGGTGTCCGGAGAGCGCCATCAGGTAGGCCGCGCGCAGGCTGCGGATCTCGCCGAGCGATCCGTCCTCGACGAGCGCCCGCATGTACTGCACCGCCGGAGCGAAACGGTAGGTGAAAGCGGTCATGTGGATCCGGCCGGCCGCCTCGGCCGCGCGCAGCATCTCGACCGTCTCCGCGTGGTTCAGTGCGAGGGGCTTCTCGCAGATGACGTGCTTGCCGGCGGCGAGCGCCTCCAGGGTGATTTGGCGGTGGAGGAAGTTGGGGGTGGAGTTGACGACAGCCGCCACGTCGCCGCGGCCTAGAAGATCCTGATAATTGGTAGTAAACGGGAGGGCTTCCACCGCTGCGGCTCGATTGGGGTCGGCGACGGCGGCGATCTCCACGCCGGGACACAGTTGCAGGGCCGGGATGTGGATGCCGCGGGCAGCGCCGCCTGCGCCGATGATTCCGATTTTCATAAGAAAGCCACAGAGGCACAGAGGACACAGAGAATTGGATTTGCTCTGTGCTCTCTGTGTCTCTGTGGCTTTCTATTCCAAGGCGAACGCGATCAACACGTCCCCGATGGCGATGGCCACTTGCTGCTTGCCGTTGCTCAAGTAGCTGATGGGGTTGGCGATGATGAAGCCGCCGCCGGAGAAGTGCCAGAGGTTCTTGCCGGTCTTGGCGTCGAGCGCGAAGAAGTTACCTTCGCTCGAGCCGCCGAAGACCAGCCCGCCGGCGGTTGCCAGCACCCCCGCCCACGGAGGGCTCACCAGCTTGTGCTCCCACTTGATCGCGCCCGTTTCGGGAACGATGGCGCGCACCGCACCGTACCCCGGATCGGCCGGGATCGGCTTGCCGCCGCCGCCGGTGAAGTTGGATCCCGGCTTGTAGGTCGCTTCGGCGGAGAAATAGATGTTGCCCTGCTCCTGCGCGGCGACGTAGTAAAGCCCGGTGGCCGGGCTGAAGCTGGGCGAATACCAGTTCTGCCCGCCGGTTACGCCGGGCCACACGGCCACGCCCTCGGGTGTGGGGAAGGTGCCCGGCACGCGTATGGGCCGGCCTTTATCGTCGATCTGCTGGGCCCAGGTCTGCTTCACGTAGTTCTTCGCCGTCAGGTACTCACCCGTTTGCCGGTCGAGCAGGTAGAAGAATCCGTTGCGGTTGGCGTGCAGCAGCAGTTTGCGCTTCTGGCCTCGGAACATCAGGTCGGCCAGCACCGGCACCTGCACGGCGTCCCAGTCGTGCACGTCGTGCGGTGTATACTGAAAATACCATTTGAGCTTTCCGGTATCGGCGTCCAAGGCGAGCATGCAATCGGAGTAAAGATTGTCGCCACCGCGGTCGTCGCCGTTCCAGTCCGGACCGGGGTTGCCGGTGCCCCAGTAGGTGAGGTTCAGCTCCGGGTCGTAGGCCCCGGTGACCCAGGCCGGGGCGCCGCCGGTCTTCCAGGAATCGCCTTCCCAGGTGCCGAAATTGGGCTCGCCCGGCCCGGGGATGGTGTAGGCGCGCCAGGCCCGCTTGCCGGTCTCCGCCTCATAGGCGTCGATGAAGCCGCGGATGCCGTACTCGCCTCCCGCGATGCCGACGATCACCTTGTCCTTGGCCACCAGCGGAGCGAGCGTCGCCCCGTAGCCCTGCGTGTAGTCGGCCATCTCCGTCTTCCACAGCAGGCGGCCGGATTTCGCATCGAGCGCCACCACCTTCGCGTCGACCGTGCCCATAAACAGCTTGTCGCCGAGGATGGCCAGCCCGCGGTTCACCTGGCCGCAGCAAACGTAAACTTTTTCCGGCACCTTGTAGGAATAAAGCCAGAGCTGGCGGCCGGTCTCGGTGTCGAGGGCGACCACGTCGTTGGGCGGGCGCGTCAGGTACATGATGCCGTCGACCACCAGCGGTGAGGTTTCCACCTTGTGGCGCACGCGCATCTGGTAGATCCACTTCGGGCGCAACTTGGTCACGTTGGCCGGCGTGATCTGGTCCAGCCGGCTGTAGCGGTGGCTGTAGTAGTTGCCCGAATACATGAGCCAGTTGGCGGGCTCGGAATCGGCCTTCAGCAGGCGCTCGAAGGTCACGGGTCCAGCGGCCCAGGCGGCCGCGGTTACCAGGACCAAGGCCCAGAGTGTTTTCATGGTTTCCCTCGCAGCGAACTCAGGTAGGCGACCAGGTTTTCCAGTTCCGTCGCCGAAAGCGCCGTGCCATAGGGCGGCATCAGCGAGCGTTTCTCCAGCGTGTATTCTTTGAGATCACGCTTCAGAAACGAGCGCAGGTTCTCTTTCGTGTCGCGAAGCTGGATCGAGTAGTCGTCCAGGTTGAGCCGGACGCCGGTGATGCGCTCGCCGGAGCGCGTGACTACGGTGACCGTCTTGTAGTCGTCGGCCACGAAGGCGTCCGGGTCGGTGAGGGACTGGCGCAGGAACTTCAGCGAGCGCCGCATCCCGATCTCGCTGAGCTCCGGTCCCAGGTTGCCGCCCCGGCCGCCGGCCACGTGGCATTGCACGCAGCCGCCCTTGGTCTCATAAACCAGCTTGCCCGCCGTCGCATCGCCGGGCGCTTTCTCCTCGGCTCCGGCGGTGGCCAGGCGCCGCGCGTAGGCGACGAGCCTCCACACCTCGTTGTCCGACAGGCGCGAGCCGGGCATCTCCGAGCCGGGGATGCCGCGGCTGATGGTCTTGAACAGCTCGCGGTCGGAGCCGCCCATGCGATAGCGGCCGGTGGTGAGATTGATGCCGCGCCCGCCCTCGCCATCCGAGCCGTGGCACGAGGCGCAGTGGCCCAGAAAATACTTCCGCCCGGTGGCCGCATCGGCCGGCGTATCGAACGGGTTCTTCTCCGGGATCTCCTTCTCTTTCTCTTTCTCAGCCCGCTCCTGCGCCCCCGCAGACCAGGCGCAGAGCAGGCCACAACACGCAATCGAAAGCAGTCGGTTCATAGGCGCCGTTCAAGAATGATACAACACTTTCCGGGCAGGCGGTTTGGTATGGTAGGACTTTCCGAATTTCACGCAAAGACGCAAAGGAGGCAAAGGCCGCAAAGAAAGACCTTGGCGGGCTTTGCGTTTTTGCGTGAGATGCGAGGGAGAGAAAGTGTCGAAGAACCATTCCCGCGCTGGGCTGGCTCTGGGGCTGTTGTTTGCGATCAACACGCTGAATTTTTACGACCGGCACATTTTAGCGACGGTCAACGAACCGCTGCGCAGGCAGTATGGCTTTACCGACGCCCAGCTTGGGTGGCTGGGCACGGCCTTTATCCTGCTTTACGCCGTGGTGGGGGTGCCGCTGGGAAGGCTCGCCGACCGCTCCAACCGCAAGCTGGTGCTCTCGGCGGGGCTGTTCCTGTGGAGCGTTCTAACCGCGTTGTCGGGAGCGGCGGTGGGCTTCTGGAGCCTGTTTCTTTCGCGATTGGGAATGGGGGTGGGCGAAGCGGCCTGCGCGCCGGTCGCCTCGTCGTTGATCGGCGATTACTACCCGGCTTCGCGCCGCGCGCGGGCGCTCTCCCTTTTCATGCTCGGGCTGCCTATCGGCGCCGCGCTGAGCTACTTCATCAGCGGCGCGGTGGCCCAGGCCTTCGGCTGGCGGTACGCCTTTTTGATCGCCGGGCTGCCCGGCTGCCTGCTCGCGCTGGTGACGGTCCTGATGCTGGTTGAGCCGACGCGAGGCGCCTCGGAGACCGTCCAGGTCGGCTCGCGGAGCCGCTCCGGCTCCCCGTACCTGCTGGTGCTGAGTATTCCAACTATGTGGTGGATGATTGCTTCCGGCGCGCTGCACAACTTCAACATGTACGCTCTGGCCGCCTTCCTGCCCTCCTTTCTGATCCGGTCGCACGGGGTGAGCCTGGGTGTGGGGGGGTTTGTGTCGGGGGTGCTGTTGGGTGCGGCCGGCGGCGTCGGGATTTGGGTGGGCGGGCACCTGGCCGATC
>JACQDI010000044.1 GCA_016201195.1 Acidobacteriota bacterium
CTGGGGCTGCGGTAATGAACCTCGACTCCGGTGCGACGGCTGCGCGCCTCGAGCAGCTCTCCGCTCAGGTAAAGCACCCGGGTGAGCTCCTCGGCGCGCTCCCGAAGTTGCAGCCAGGGCCGTTCGATCGTGAGCCGGTGGCGGCCCGCGGGCGCCAGCAGCCCCTCCGGCGAGACGGCCGGCCACAGCCGCCAGTCCAGGAAGTAATCGCGATCCTCGGCCGAAGTCAGCCACACCGGAACCGGCGCTTCGAGGGTCCAGCCGGTGGGGCCCGCGTCGAGCCGCGCGGGCGCCGCGAGCGCCGTTCCCAGCGCCTTCCAGTCCTGGCTGGGGACGGTCCACTCGGAGTAGATCGCCACCCGCCCGAAAACTGCCGCCGCCCGCACCGTTTCCGCCAGCTCGGTTCCGGTCGCCGTGGCCGAGGGCAGCGAAGTCGACTCCACGCTGCGATCGGGCACCACGTTGATGTCGAACATCAGCCGCCCCACCGGCGCCAGGGCGCGGTAGGTCTCGGCAAAGTGCCGGTAGCGCTGTGGGGAGGTGGCCCAGTGCTCGGCCGGATCCTCGACCTGGAGGGTGAAATCGAAACGCTTCATCAGCTCGATCAGGCGGCGCGAATTCACCCCCAGCGCCGGGCGCACATAGCGGCTGTGCAGGCTGTCGAGCATAGTCACGATCACTTCCCAGCCCCGCGCCCGGGCCACCGGCTCGATCTCGGTGAGCACGCGCTCGTGCCAGGCCGTCACCACGTCTTCGCGGTAGGCGAGGAATTGCTCCAGGGCCTGCGGATTGCGCCGATGGTAGTAGGGTGATCCCGAGGCGAACAGCAGCGCCGGATCGAAGCCGCTGCGGCGTCGGAACGCCGCCCGCACATCGTCGTTCATGGGCACAAAGCGGTCCGGGCGCAGATAATCCGTGAAATCGGCGTCGAAGTTGAGCTCGGTGACGTTGACCCCGTCCCAGGGATGCGCGGCGAGCAGCTCTTTCGTCCACTCCATGGAGGCGCGGAAACAGGCGGGATTTTCGAAGTTCATGGAGTAGCGCCAGCCCACGCGGCCGTCGGTTCCGGCCGCGGTGCGCTCGCGCCACTCCGGATGCTCATCCCACATCTTCGGGGTCGCCGCCGGGAACACAAACCAGGCATAGACGGCGATGCCGTTGCGGTGGCAGGCGCGGAGCAGGCTGGCATAGTCGTAGGAATACTCACGGTAGGAATGCCACGCCGCGGCGTAGACGGCGCGGATACCGGCCTGGCGCCACGCCGCCACCAGCCGGTTCAGGTTGGCCCCCTCGCGATAGCCCGGATCGAAGTACGCCTCCAGACGCGGGCTGCGCGGTCCCGGGCGCAGCCGGAAGCCCTCCGCCAGGTATTCGCCGAAATAGGGGTAGTGGCTGGTTCCCTCGCGGGTGTGCGGATCGAATGGCGCGGCCAGATACAGGTACCGCCCGGAGCCGTGGCTTCCCGCCACCGCCAGGGTCTGCTGGCTGGTCGGATCCGCCAAGAGCGGCTGGGCCCCTTCGGGTGCATGGAAACGCTCGATTTGCTCTTCCGGCCGCCAGTGCAGGGCCATGTCGGGAGCGAGCAGATCGGTCACCGCCGTCACGCGTGTGACCTGCCCCAGCCAGCGCAGACCGAGGGCCGTGAGCCACTCCTGCCGGCCGTCGGCCACCAGCAGACCGCCGGAGGCGACCCAAGTCAGGATGCTGTGCTGCTCGGCGGGGCTGAGGCGCTTTCCGGCCGCCTCGGGAACGACCAGGATGGCGCCCGCTGGCGGGAGGTTTCGCAGAGGTAGCGCCGCCGAGGTCACGGCGTACCCGAAGGTTTCGAGGACGGCGCGGTAGCTCTCCTGGTTATTCAGTTCGGCCGGTTGGGGCTTTTCCAGCCACAGAACCCAGGCGGTCGTCGAGGGCGGGAAATCGCCTCCCGCGCCGAGCCAGCGGCGGGTTGGGCGCAGTCCGCTCCACCATTGCGAGAGGCTTGCTCTCCAATCGCCCTTCTTCGGCGCTTCGCGGACGCAATCCAACGCTGCCCAGCCGCCGGCCGGCGTCTGAATGTCCACCTCCGCCGGGCGGTTCAATCGCGCCGCCGAAACCCGTTCGCTCAGCAACTGCCCGTTCGGGCTGTAGACCCGCAGCCGCCAGAACTCGTCCTGGGGCGCGACGCGCACGCGTCCCGAAGCGCCACGCACCAGGTAGCGCCCCTGGTAATCCACGGCGCCGCCGAACCGGCGCAACGAAACAAACTGGTAGCCGGCTTGCTCCACGCCGCGCACCATCTCGCCCAGCAGCGTCTGGTCGAGGAAGGGATGGAAATAAAACGAGGCCACCGCGTCCCGCACCACCCGCATCCGCTGCGCCCGCTCCACCACCACCTTGGGATCGGGGTTTTCGAGCGGCAGATAGCCGAGGTTCTCCGGAACCACGTAGCGCCCGAACTGGTCAACCACCGGATAGGGAAAATACTGGATCGAGCTCACGTCGGGCGTGGGCATGGTCCGCTCGTTGAACAGGGTGAAGACCTGTTGCAGCACGCCGTAATCGACGGCCGAAGCCCCGTAATGCGGCGTCTCGAAGGCGATGGGATAAATGCCGTTGGAGAAGCACTCGGCCAAGCCCTGCGCGAGGCGCTCCCGCACCAGTTGGGCGGAGTCGCGAGCGATGGGCCGGTTGGCAACCTCGTCCCAAAACTCGTAGTCGTCCCCGCTCGCCCCGCGATACTGATGGGTGACGCCGTGCAGCACCGGCGCGCCGCCCCGCGCGATCATGTAGTGGATGGCGTCGACCAGGGCCCGCCGGTCCGAAAGGTAAATCTCGAATCCCTTGGCCGGGTTGCGGTAGATGGGAATGACGGCGATCTGAAACGGGATGCGGCGGCTGGCCAACAGGTCGGCCACGGCCCGCAAATCGCCGGGGTCAATCTCGGCGCTGACATCCTCGATGCGCGCCAGCGCGCGCGCTTCCGGTGCGTGGTCCATCTCCAGGATGTCGTGGAGCAGGTCGCAAAACACCAGGTAGCGGTCTCCCTCGATCGAGAAGGAAAAGGGCGTGTCGGCGAAATACCAGAACCGGCCGCGCCGCAGCACGTAGGGCTGCTCGACCCCTTCGTCGTTGATGGCGGTGCCCAGCACCTGGACGGCAGCCGAATCCACGATGGAGACGAGGTTCAGATCCGGATCTTCCTTGGGCAGCAGGACGCCCTTGTAGCGGACCTGCCGGTATTCCAGATCGTCGCGGTAGTCGACGTATTGGAAGCCGAGGGCGCGTCCCTCCGGGGTGTTGGTGAGGCTCCCGATATGCCGCCCAATCCAGCAGAAGGGGCTGCGCGAGGCCCGCACCTCGGCCAGGAAGCCCGCCGGGAACGGCGTGCCGGTGACCGTGCCCAGAAAAAACGCCGCGCGGTAGGCGGCCAGTCGGCCCGGACGGTACTCGGCCAGGGGGACCAGGTCGGCGCGCAACCCGAAGTGTCCCAACAGGTTCTGGATGTGGTGGGCGTCGAGGAAGCCTTCCGCTAGCGGCTGCTGGGGGCCGTCGTAAAACACGACCACCTCAGCGGGCCGGGTAGACTGAGCACTTGCCGCCGCCATCCCCAAAGCGGCCAGGAATAGGGTTCTCCACGCAGACGAAATCATCAGGGTTCATCATCGACGCGGACTGGGGTCTATTATATCAGGCTTTGGCTTTGGCCCGCTTGCGGCCTTTAGCGCCGCGGGCAGGGTTCCGGGCGTGGCTGCGTGCGGATCGATACAGTTGGTTGGCGGTGATGTAGCGGGAAACTGCCAGCGGGAGCATTCCGCGGGTGCTCTGGCCGGTCTTAAGCCGTTCCCGGACGTCGGTGGACGAAAGCGGCCGGTTGACCGAGCGCAGCCAGTGCACTCGCGCCCCCAACGGCACCATCGATTCATCCACCGTGAAGCCCGGCCGGTTCACCACGATGAACTCCACCTCGGCAATCACCCGCCGCCAGTGGTACCAGGTGGCGATTTCCGAAAACGCATCCGCGCCGATGAGGAAGAACAGCCGGTCGTGGGTGGTCAGATGATCGGCCACCCGCCGGATCGTCTGGATGGTGTAGTTGCGGCTGCCATCCTGACCGGGGGCCTCGAGACGCGAAGCCTGAAACGCCGGGTGTTCCTGGCAGGCCAGGCGCACCATCTCAAGCCGGTGCTCGTAGGGAGCCACGCACTTGCCCGGCTTGTGGGGAGGCTGGGCTGCCGGCACAAACAGAATGCGGTCCAAGAAACACTCACGCCTGGCGGCTCGGGCCACTTCCAGGTGGGCATTATGGATGGGGTCGAACGTGCCGCCGAAAATCGCCAGATTCACGCTGTTGCCGTTTGTTGTAAGCGCGCCTCCCGAACCCGTTCCGCCATGCCGAACTTCAGAGGATCGAGGCCCGCCCCGGTTACTGCCGAAATTGCAAAGAACGGCAGGCCACGCTCCCGACAGAACGACTCTAGCTTCTCGATGCGCTCGGGATTCTGCGCCGCGTCAATCTTGGATGCTACAACGAGAGAGGGCTTCTCGGCAAGTTTTGGATTAAAACCGGCTAGCTCCCCCAGGATTACATGGTAGTCCTGGACGGGGTCCCGGTCGCTGGCGGGGCTGACGTCGATCAGGTGGACCAGCAGCCGGGTCCGCTCAATATGCCGCAAAAACCGGGTCCCCAGCCCATGCCCCTGGTGCGCCCCCTCGATCAGCCCGGGGATGTCGGCCACCACGAAACTGTCGAATTCGTCGATGCTTACCACCCCCAGGTGGGGTTCCAGGGTGGTGAACGGGTAGTCGGCGATCTTGGGACGCGCCGCCGAGATCCGGGCGATCAGGGTGGACTTGCCGACATTGGGATAGCCCACCAAACCTACGTCGGCCAGCAGTTTCAGCTCCAGGCGGAGCCGGCGTTCCTCGCCCGGAAAGCCCTGCTCGCACTCCCGGGGCGCCTGGTGGGTGGAGGTGGCAAAGTGTCGGCGTCGTAAACCAGCGTCCCCACCGGGACCTTCAGCACCTTATTTTCTCCGTCGCGCCCGGTGCGGTTGCTGCCCTCGCCGTGGCGGCCGCGCTCGGCCTTGTGCTCGGGATTAAAACGGAAATGGACGAGCGTGTTGTGGCGCTGGCTGGCCTCCAGAATGATGTCGCCGCCCTTGCCGCCGTCGCCGCCGCTCGGTCCCCCGCGCGGCACATACTTCTCCCGCCGGAAGGCCAGACAGCCGTCCCCGCCGTCCCCGGCCTTTACGTAGATTTTGACCTCGTCGATGAACATGTGGGGCCCAGGATCGTGGGTGGTGGATCGTGGGCCCGGGAACTGCGGAGCCCACGTTCCCCGATCCACCAAATAAAAAAGGCGGAAGAGCGTGTCGGACTGTTTTTGCCACCTATCAGGTGGGTCTCCGCTCCATTCGGGTGGAGTGCCGTCCGGCGTCTTCCGCCTAATTCGTTTCCGATTCTATTATGAACCTGACCGCCGGGAAGTCAAGCAAAATCGTTCCTTACGCCTGCGCGGCTGCCGGTTCCAGGTGGTCTCCCGCACGGATATGTACAAACTTTCCATGACGGCCCCGGTCCGCAAACTCCACGACGCCGGTGATCTTGGCGAACAGCGTGTCGTCCTTGCCGCGCCCGACGTTTTCGCCCGCCTGGATTCGCGTGCCGCGCTGCCGCACCAGGATCGATCCGCCGCTCACCAACTGGCCGCCAAACCGCTTCACTCCCAGCCGCTGCGCCTGCGAGTCCCGGCCGTTTCGGGAACTGCCTAAACCTTTCTTGTGTGCCATTACAAAACCACCTCGCTGATCTTCACCTGGGTATAGTTCTGCCGGTGGCCGATGGTGCGCTTGTACTGCTTCTTGCGCTTGAACTTGAACACGGTCACTTTCTTCGTCCGGCCGGTGGCGGTGATGGTGCCCTTCACGCGCGCGGAGGCTGCGTCCGGTCCGGCCAGCACCTCGCCCGAATCCTTGGCGACCGTCAGAACCCGCGAAAACTCCACCGGCGAGTTCACCTCGCCCGGCAACGTCTCCACCCGAATCTCGTCTCCGGGGGCCACGCGATACTGTTTCCCGCCCGTTTCAATGATGGCGTACATCTAGCGACTCCCGCGCTGGTAGCGCAAACATTTATGATACCACGAACCTACGGCTTCTCAACGAATCACGAAAATGGAATCACGAAAATGCCACGCGGTCGGAGGTGAATTAAGACTCGGGTTCAAGTAATATATACAGAGCGGCGGCTGCTCGCAGATGCCCATCACTTAATTAAGCGATACTTGGCTACAGTCCTTATGGCGAGCTATAGTTGAATCGTCGGTTAACCAAATCCGGCGATGCGCTTCCTGGTCCTCTGGACGGTCTTAGCCTTATCAGCCTTTGCGGCGGACATCGCCAGACTCTCCGGCACCGTGCTCGACCCGAGCGACAGTGTCGTGGCCGGGGCGACTGTCGAGCTGGTCGCTTCCGCTCCGGCAGCAACACGGCAGGCGCAAACC
>JACQDI010000889.1 GCA_016201195.1 Acidobacteriota bacterium
CCGTAGTAACGCACGCTGCGCAGTTTCGTGTGCAGCGCCGGATCCAGGTCGAGCATCATCAGGTCGCGCAGTTGGCCGTCCCGGTCCTGCTCCACCACGTAGACCCGGTCGTGATGCCGCACAAACTCGCTCAGCTCCTCGTTGAATGGAAACGCCCGCACCCGCAGGTACGACGTCGGCATCTCGTACTCCCGCTGCAACTGGTCCCGGCTCTCGACCAGCGCCCAGTGCGTCGTTCCCGCCGCAATGAGGCCGATCTTCGCCTTCGGGTTTATCTGCGCCACCGGCTTCGGAACCATGCGCCGGGCCGTCTCAAATTTCCGGTTCAGCCGGTCCATGTTGCGGATGTAGTCGTCCGGCCGCTCCGAATACCCCGCCCTATCGTTGTGCCCGCTGCCGCGGGTGAAATAAGCGGCCCGCGGATGCTCCGTCCCCGGCAGCGTGCGGTACCCGATCCCGTCGCCGTCCACGTCCTTGTAGCGCGCAAAGCCTCCCAGCCGCTCCAGTTCTTCCGCCGTCAGCACCTTGCCCCGCTTGAACGGCTTTCTCGGATACGGGAATGGCTCGGCCATCCAGTAATTCATCCCCAGGTCCAGATCGAGCATCACAAATACCGGCGTTTGCAGCTCCTCCGCCAGGTCGAACGCCTCCATGGCCATCGAGAAGCATTCCTCGGGGTTCGACGGGAACAGCAGCGGGTGCTTGGTGTCGCCATGGGAGAGGAACGCGGTCGAGAGGATGTCTGATTGCGCCGTGCGTGTGGGCAGCCCGGTCGACGGCCCCACCCGCTGCACGTCGAAGATGACCGTGGGTATCTCGGCGTAGTAGCCGAGGCCGACGAACTCCGCCATCAGCGAGACGCCCGGCCCGGCGGTAGAGGTCATCGAGCGCGCCCCCGCCCAGCCCGCCCCCAGCGCCATGCCGATCGACGCCAGCTCGTCCTCCGCCTGCACAATGGCGAAGGTGGCCTTCCCGGTTTCCTTGTCGACGCGATACCGCCGCGCGTAGTCGATCAGCGTCTCGCACAGCGACGAGGACGGCGTGATCGGATACCAGGTAACCACCGTGACCCCGGCGAACATCGCCCCCAGCGCCGCTGCCGCGTTGCCCTCGATGATGATCTTGTTCCCGTTGGCGTTCATCCGCTCCACCTGGAACGGATCGGTCTTGGTGAGGTTCTGCCGGGCGAACTCCAGCCCCGCCAGCACCGCCTTCCAGTTCAGTTCCGCCGCCTTGACCTTCTTCTTGAACTGCTTGAAGAGCGCCTTGCGCACCTCCTCCACGTCGATCCCCAGCAGGTGCACCAGGATCCCGTCGTAGAGCATGTTGCGCACCAGCTTCCGCAGCTTGGCGTCGGGGCACACCGGGGCCACCAGTTTGTCGAACGGCGCCGGGTAAAAGTGCAAATCGTTGCGAACCTTGTTCAGCTCGAGCGGCGCGTCGTACACCACCGCCGACCCCGGCGCCAGGTTCCGCACGTCCTCCACCGCCGTCTCCGGGTTCACGGCCACCAGGACGTCGATCTCCTTCTTGCGCCCGATGAAGCCCCGCTTGTTGGCCCGGATCGTGTACCAGGTCGGCAGCCCGGCGATGTTCGACGGAAACAGGTTCTTCGCCGAAACCGGGATCCCCATCTGGAACAGCGCCCGCAGCAATACCATGTTCGCGGTCTGGCTTCCCGATCCGTTGACGGTGGCAACTTGTATGCTGAAATCGTTGGTGACTGGCTCAGGGTGAGGCGGCGCAGACTCCTGCGCAGGGAGCGTTTCAACCGTGGACATTCCGATTTCTCTCCAGAGGTAGGGTCAAGCTCTATTATAACCAAGGATCTGCCCGCTCTGCACGCCGGGGCATTCCATTTAAGTTGACTCGCAGGCCGGTACGGCCTAAGATGGCGGCCAAGAGGTAGGTGACCTTCTGATGGTTGGCTCTACGCTGGGCCACTACCGAATCGAATCGAAGCTGGGCGAAGGGGGTATGGGTGTGGTGTATCGCGCGCTCGATACCCACCTGGACCGGCCGGTGGCGATCAAGGTGTTGCGTCCCAAGCTGGCCGACGACCCGGAAAGAAAAAAGCGCTTTATCCAGGAAGCCAAAGCAGCCTCGGCCTTGAACCATCCATGCATCGTTACCATCTACGATATCGATAAAGACCAAGGCGTGGACTTCATCGTCATGGAATATGTGGAGGGCAAGACGCTCCACGAATGCATCCCGCGCCGGGGTCTGGATCTTGCTGTTGCTTTGAGCTACGCCGTGCAGATGGCCGACGCGTTGGCCCGGGCGCATGCGGCAGGCATCGTTCACCGCGACCTTAAGCCGGCCAACATTATGGTTACGGAACAGGGGCTGGTGAAGCTGCTGGATTTCGGACTGGCGAAGTTGACCGAAGCCGTCGAGACAGACGTGTCCTCCTCCACCGAGAGCGCGCGATTCAACGAACCGCCGCGGACCGAGGAAGGCACGATCGTCGGAACTTTTTCCTACATGTCACCGGAGCAGGCTGAGGGCAAGAAAGTGGATGCCCGGTCGGACATCTTTTCCTTTGGCTCGGTTTTCTACGAGATGGTCACCGGGCGCCGCGCGTTTAAAGGCGACAGCAGACTTTCGATCCTGTTCGCGATCCTGCGGGAGGAGCCGAAGCCGGCAGCACAGATCGGCGGAGGGCTGCCCCACGAAGTAGAAGCGATCATCGCCCGCTGCCTGCGGAAGGATCCTCGCCGGCGCTTCCAGATCATGGAGGATTTACAGATTGCCCTGGAGGAACTCAAGGAAGCTTTGGCCGCCGGCAGGCTGAGCGATGGCCCAAGAGGCGCACCGGTGAAGCCTGCGCGCTGGGTATCTGCCGTGGTGATCCTGCTCGGACTTGCTTTGATTGTGCTTGGTATTTCCCTGCGGCTGGTGCGGCAACGCCAGCCGGTCTCACCGCCGGTTCTGACCCGGCTGACATCGGATTCCGGCCTGACCACCGAACCGGCTCTATCCCCGGACGGGAAGCTGGTGGCCTATGCCTCCGATCGCGGCGGGCAGGACAACTTGGACATCTGGATGCAGCAGGTGGCAGGCGGCGAGCCCATGCAACTCACCCGTCACAAGGCAGACGATCACGAGCCGGCATTCTCACCCGATGGGACCAAAATCGTTTTTCGTTCGGAGCGGGATGGCGGGGGAATTTACGTCATTCCAACGCTGGGTGGCGTGGAGCGAAAGATCGCCGAGCAAGGTCGCACCCCCAAGTTTTCGCCCGACGGGACGAAGATCGCCTACTGGGTCGGGGGCATTGGCGCGGATGTCTACGTTCTGGGCTCCACGAAAATCTACGTCGTAGCCTTAGGCGGCCAGCCCCGGCAATTGCAACCGGAGTTCATTACGGCCCGTTACCCGATTTGGTCCCCGGATGGAGCGCGCCTCCTGTTTTTGGGTACTCGTGCCCTGACAGCGCCTCGCGAAGAGCAGCTCGACTGGTGGGTTACTCCGCCAGAGGCCGGGCCGGCAGTCAAGACGGGCGCCTACGCCCTTTTTGGCCGTCAGGGACTTCAACCCCCATCGGGAGAGAGCAGGATCGTCCCCGGACTATGGATGACTGAAGGGAATCAAGTTGTGTTCGCGGCGCGTTTGGGAGACAGTACGAACCTGTGGCGGATTTCTATCTCGCCCAGGACGTGGCGGGTTATGGGCGCCCCGCAACGAATGACCTTCGGGACCGGTCTGGAGCTTCAGCCGTCGGTTGGAGGAGACAGGCGCCTCGTTTTTTCGAGCCTGAATGCCAACATGGATATTTGGAGCTTGCCACTCGATGCCAATCGCGGGAAGGTCCTCGGAACGATGCAGCAATTCACGAGAGATGCCGCTCTCGATATGCAGCCGTCGGTCTCCGCGGACGGAAGGAAAGTGGTGTTCAACTCCACCAGATCGGGACCAAGGGAGATCTGGGTGAAGGACCTGGAGCAGGGCACAGAAACGGCCCTTACCTCCCCGCCGTGGGACAAGCATAGGCCCATTCTCACTGCTGACGGGAGTAAAGTCGCCTATTTGCAGATCGAAAACGAGAAGAGGACCGCCTACGTTGCCCCCACCGGCGGGAGTGGATCCCAAAAGGTGTGCGGCACCTGCGGCACTCTCTGGGGCTGGTCGTCGAATGGAGAAAGAATTCTCTTCGAGTCGAGGGAAAAACCGACCAGATCTGTCGCCCTGTTGGACCTCGCCTCCGGCGAGAAATTTGAGTTGTTGAGACACACCCAGGACCACCTGTTTCAGGCCCAGTTGTCTCCCGGCGATCGCCTGATTTCATTTCTTCGTTATATCGACCCGTCACGTACCCGGGTCTTTCTTGCGCCGTTTCGAGACCGTGTGCAAATCCAAGAGAGTGACTGGATCGCGGTCACGAGTGGCGAGACCTTTGACGACAAGCCGCGATGGTCGCCCGATGCAAACCTCCTCTACTTCTCTTCAGACCGGGACGGGTTCCGCTGCATCTGGGCACAGCGTTTGGACCCGGTGACGAACCACCCGGTGGGCAGTGCGTTCGCCGTTTATCATTTTCATACTGCGCGGCGCTCTCTGCGAAACATCGGCCTGACGCTGTTTGAGATCTCGGTGGCCCGTGACAAGCTCGTATTCAATCTGAGCGAGCTTACGGGCAACATCTGGATGACGAGATTGGAAAGGGAGCCTTAGCTCTTTCGCCTATCGGGTCGGGCGCGCAGGCAGCCGGGATCCCAAGGTCTGGTCCCGCGAGGTTTTACACCGGCGCACCTTGACACTCCCCGCAGCCACGGGTTAGCTTAGGGATGCCCGGGGTTTACGCTGTCCCGATCAAGGAGCCCTCCATGAAGAGACGCGCTCTGCTGTTCTTGGTGCTGTGCGCCCCAATCGCTTTCCCCCAATCCAAAACCACCGCCGTGCTGAGCGGCACTGTCACCGACGCCACCCAGGCCGCCGTGCCCGGCGCCACTGTCACCGCCTCCAGCGCCGATACCGGCGTCACCCGCGACGCCATTACTGACGACCGCGGCGAATACCGCATCCTGCAACTGCCGCCCGGCGTCTACGACATTAAGATCGAAAAGCAGGGCTTCGCCACCAGCACCGCGAAGGACGTCGCGGTGACCGTCGGCCAGACGGCCATCCACGATTTCCAGCTCACCGTCGGCGCCACCACCCAGATCGTGGAGGTCGCCTCTGGCGTGGCCGTGGTCGAGACCGAGCGCACCCAGCTCGCCAACACCATCGAGCAGGAAGCGGTGCGCAATCTCCCCATCAATCGCCGTGACTACCTCACCTTCACCCTGCTCTCGCCCGGCGTGGTCGATTCCCGCGCCATCGCCGACTCCAACAGCTTCCGCGTCAAGCAGACCCCCGATAGCGGCCTGTCCTTCTACGGCTCCAACGGCCGCGGCAACAACATCAGCGTCGATGGCGGCGAGGCCAATGACGCCGGCGGCGGCGTCCGCGCCACCGTGAGCCAGGAAGCCGTCCAGGAGTTTCAGGTCAACCGCTCCAGCTACTCGGCCGAGCATGGCGCCGCCCGAGGCGGCGTGGTCAACATCATCACCAAGAGCGGCGCCAACAGCGTGCGCGGCTCCGTCTTCGGCTTCTTCCGCCACCAGGATATGGACGCCGGCGATCCCTTCGCCATCAACCTGGAGAACGACCAACTGGTGCGCGTCAAGCCGCCCTCCACCCGCCAGCAGTTTGGCGGCACCCTCGGCGGGCCGATCGTCAAGGACCGCACCTTCTACTTCTTCGCCTACGAGCAGTTGCGGCGCCGCGAGTCCAGCACCGTCCCCGTGCTGACCAGCTTCTCCATCTTCCAGCCCACCCCGGCCCAGGAGGCGATTCTCAACACTTTGCCCCCCGATGCCGCGCGGCCCCTGCGCGCCGCCCTCACCAGCCCGCCCGCCACCATCGAGATGTTCAAGCGCAACAGCGGCGTCTTCCCCTTCCAGACCGACAGCTACCAGGGCCTGATGCGCTTCGACCACCGCCTCAACGACCACAACCAGTTCAACCTCCGCTACAACATTACTAAGTCCTACGAGACCAACCAGAACCTCAGCGCCCTGGTCGGTTACTCCCGCGGTTTCATCAGCGACGTCTTCGACAGCACCGTGATCGGCGGCTGGACCCGCACTCTCTCCCCCAGCGCCATCAACGAGGCCCGCGCCCAGTTCAACTACAACAACCCCTTCACCGGCACCAACGACCCCTACGGGCCCGCCCTCGAAATCGCCGGCTTTGGCTTCTTCAACCGCGACCGCTTCCTGCCCAACGACACCATCACGCGCCGCACCGAGCTGGTGGACAACCTCAGCATCACCCGCGGATCCCACAGCCTCAAGATGGGCGCCTATGCGCTGATCCGCAACAACCACAGCTCCTCGGCCACCTTCTTCAGCGGCCGCTTTACCTTCGGCACCCTGCCCGGCGCCTTCGTCAGCTCGGCCCTGGCCTCCACCACCATTAACGCTTTGCAGGCTTTCAATCTCGGCCTGGCCCAGTCCTACCAGCAGGGCTTCGGCGACCCGGTCGTCAAGGCCAACTATCCGCTCTATGCCGGCTTCTTCCAGGATGCCTGGAAGCCGTGGTCCAACCTCACCCTGAACTTCGGCGTCCGCTACGAGGTGGATACCCGCAAGCCGCCCTTGCCCACCGACAAGAATAACGTCGCGCCCCGCTTCGGCTTTGCCTGGGATCCGTTCAAGGACCGCAAGACCACCATTCGCGGCGGCTACGGGCTGTTCTTCGCCCCCATCGACTACCAGATCGACTACGTGGTCAACGCCTTGAACGAAATCAACGGCTACCGCCAGATCGCCCAGGTGCTGACCACGCTGAACGCCGCCGATCCGCTGGCGAGAACCGGCCCCGTCAACATCTTCAGCACCCTGCGCGCCCAGGGCATCATCGGCGTCCCCACGCCGCAACGCTCGATCCTCGCCACCGACCTCCAGCAATTCGGCATCTTCGTCAGCCAGACTGGCCCCCGGCCCCCGCTGACCGTGCTCTTCCATAACTCCCCCGATTACCAGAACCCCTACGCCCAGCAGGCCAGCTTCGCCATCGAGCGCGAAATCGCTCCCGGCCTTTCGCTGTCGGCCAGCTACGTCTTCGCTCGCGGCGCCAAGCTCACCACCTCCCGCGACGACAACCTGCTCCCCGCCCCCGTGAATCCTGCCAAGGGCATCCGGGACTGGGGCGCCACTGCCGACAACCCCACCGGCTTCAAGTATTTCAAGCAGCCGCTCCTGTTCCAGGACAACGTCTACGAATCCACCGCCAACTCCATCTATCACGGCCTGATCATCGAGGTCTCCAAGCGCTACAGCCGCCGCTTCAGCCTCAACGGCAACTACACCTTCAG
>JACQDI010000876.1 GCA_016201195.1 Acidobacteriota bacterium
CAGCGAGGGTCGTTGCGGGCGGCCGTCGAGTGCTTCGAACAGGCTATCGCCGCCGACCCGAATTACGCACCGCCCCACGCCGCGCTGGCCAGCACCTACGGCACGGTCGCGCTGTGGGGTCTGTGGCCGCTGCGCGAGGTGTGGCCCAAGGCCCAGGCGGCGGCAGTGAGGGCGCTGGAGCTGGACGACGAGCTGGCCGAGGCGCACGCCGCGCTGGGCAACGTAAAAGGGTGGTTCGAGTACAACTGGCCCGAGGCCGAGCGGCACTTTCGCCGCGCGCTGGAACTCAGCCCCGGCAACGCGTCGCTCCACTGGTGGTACGGGGGATTCTACCTGTGCGCCGTCGGCCGGCTGCCGGAGGCCCTAGCCGAGATGCGGCGGGCGCAGGAACTCGACCCGCTGTCGCTTCCCATCAACACCAACGTGGCCTGGATCTTGTTCCACTTGCGCCGCTACACGCACGCGATCGAGCAGTGCCGCAGGGTGCTGGAGTGGGACCCGAACTATCTCGAGGTTCACCTGACGCTGGGATGCGCGTACATACTTGCGGGCGATTTCAGCGCCGCGGCCGCCGTCCTGGAACGAGCCCGAACGCTGGCTCCGGAGATGGTTTCCGTTCTGGGGTTACTCGGATGGTCATACGCCCTCGCCGGTCGCAGAGGAGAGGCCGAGCAACTGCTGGCCGAGCTGTTGGAACTCGCCAGGCAGCGCCCGGCATCCATGTATATTGCTTGGATCTATATCGGTCTGGGCGACAATCAGCACGCCCTGGACTGGTTCGAGAAAGCCTACGAGGAACGCGACCCCCACGTGGCGTACGCCAAGGTGGTGCCTCCCTACGACCCCCTGCGCTCGGAGCGGCGCTTTATCGCCCTCCTCGAAAAAATGGGGCTGGGGTAACCGCTGCCCACCAACTCACCGCTTCTTGCGCGGGGCTTTCGCCTTGGCTTTTGACGGCACCTTCGGCTGGGCGGCGCGACGTGCGGCGGTAGCAGTGGAAAAGATCGGCTCGATGTCGGTCGGGATGTCCTTGAGTCTCACTAAAGCCTGCCGGAGTGGCGGCCGCAGCGATCCCAGTTGGTCCAGCATCTTCTTCGCCCCCACGTAGTCCCCGGTGGCTTCTATGGTGAGCAGGTCGTGCGCGAGGTCATGCACCGCTCCCTTGATCTTCGCCGCATCGACGGCAAACGTCCCCCCAGGCTCGGCAACGAATGCGCCCTTGTCGGTGAGGTAGTTGAACTGCAACGCCATGCCCTTGGCGTGCGCGTCCTGCAAGCCGAAGCGCAGGGTGCGGAACGCCGAAGCGAGGTAGGTCGTGTACAGACGCTTCGAGTCGATGCTCCCCAGGTAGTCGAGCATGAACAGGCCGGTGACGTCGGCCTTGGCCTCCTCGATGGCGCCGGCCAGATCCTTTAGTTCCTTGCGGGCGGTGGTCTCACGCCCGGCGACGCGGATGTTGTGCGGCCCGATGCCGTGGGTCAGTTCGTGGGCCAGGATGTGGGTGAAGAAGGCGTCGAAAGTTACGTCGGCCTGGGCCGATTTCGCCAGCACGCGCTTCGAAATGGGCAGCAGCGTGAGGCGGAACTTGGCCTGCTGGATATTTTTCAGCATCACCCGCTTGCTGCCTTTTTCCTGGATCACGCGCTCGTCGTTGGGTAGGTTGTAGGCGGCGGTGGCGATGCCGTGGGCGCCGTCGCCGGCGGCGAAGATCTCGTTGACCACGCGGATGGGCGCGAGCGCCCCGATCTTTGGGTTTCGGTATTGCGGCTCGATCGGCAGATTGTTCTCGATCTCCTGGAGGCGGTCGGCGAAGGATTTCAGGCGTGTGGATTCCTGGTCGTCGCGCAGGCTGACGTAGGCTTCGAAGGCGGCCTTGTAGCCGAACAGTTCGTCCTCGTAGGTCTCGTAAGGACCGATGGTCACGTCGAGCGGCGCGTCGAGGTCCATCCAGGCCACGTCGCTCGCGTAGTAGTCGTCGGAAAGAAACGCGTCGGCCCGCAGGCTGAGGAATTTTTGAAGCGAGGGGTTCGGGGTTAGCGCCGCGGCCTCGCGCAGAACCTGCGCGGCTCGCCGCACCTCGGACTCATACTCGCGGCTGTAAGGCACAACGTTAAGGCGCCGGCTCGCCGGGTCCCGGCGAATCACGGTGAAGAAGCTCTCCGCCTGGCGGCGCTCCTCGGCAGACAGCGTCTTCACCCACGCCTCGAACTCCTCCTTGGTAATGTCCTCGGGATAGAAATTCGCACCCGGCAGTTTCTTTGGCGGCACGCCGGGCAGGAACGCGGCGTGCTCGTCGATTTCCGACCATGGCCCCTTGTTGATCCAGAAGTAGTGCAGGCGGGCGCGGCCGAGCGCCGTCGCGTCCTTTTGGAGCGCCACGTAAAGGGCTGGATTACCGCTCCAGAGCTGGCGCAGGTAGATTTCGTTGATCACCCGCGCCGCCTCGATCAGCTTGACCAGCGTCTTGTGGTCGCCCGGCGCGAGCGCCGAGGTGTCCACGCGCAGCTCAGCCGGAGCGAAGCGGTTGGTCATCTGCTGGAGTTCGGTCGGACTCGGCACGGCGGCAGCCAGCAACAAAAGCGGCAGCATTCTCATTTTAATTGTAAAATTCTTCCTGTATGAAAAATCACGCCATCCGGCTCTGGCTGGCCGCGGTTTTGCCGCTGGCGGCCGCCACCCATACCATCTACCCGGAATTTCACTCCCGGGTATTCTCAGCCTACAAGGAACCCGTGCTGCGAATCAACTCCGGCGACACGGTGATCACCCGCACGTGGGACTCCGGCGGGCAGGACCACAAGGGCGTGCGCCACATCCAGCACCCCTACGTATTCCCGGAGAGCGGCAATCCGCTCATGGGGCCGTTTTACGTGGAAGGGGCCGAGTTGGGTGACGCGCTCGAGGTCCGCCTGGACAAGGTCCGGCTGAATCGCAACTGGGGCTACACCTCGTACCGGTTGAGCCCGGGCATCCTCAACGCCGGGGTCAAGCTCTACGATAACTTCTACAAGATGGACGCGCTCCGGCCGCAGCGAGCCGACCTCATCCCCTGGGACCTCGACCTGGAGCGGGGCGTGGCCAATCCTCGCCTGCTGCAAGGCTCGGGCTATAAGTTCGACCTGCCGGTGAGGCCGATGCTCGGCTGCATCGGGGTGGCGCCGCCCGGCGAGCGAGTGGAAACCTCCGGGCCGGCCGGCAGCTACGGCGGCAATATGGACTATAGCGATATAGCCGAGGGCGCCACGCTCTACTTCCCGGTCTACCACAAGGGGGCGTACTTCTATCTCGGCGACGGACACGCGCTTCAGGGCGACGGCGAGGGCCTGGGAACGGGCATCGAGACCTCGCTCGACGTGCAGTTCACCGTCCGCGTCCAGAAAGGCAAGAACCTGAGCATCCCGCGCCTGGTCAACGACAAATACCTGATTTCTATCGGCGCCCAGCCCGAGTTTTCCAACCTCATGGACCAGGGCGTGCGGATGGCCAACACCGACATGGTCCGCTGGCTGACCGAAGAATACAAGCTCACCGCGCCCGAGGCCCACCTGCTGATGGGCACGGTAGTCGAGCACAAGATCGTCACCTACTTCGGCACCATGGCCACGATGGTGCCGCGAAAATATCTCCCAAAACGATGAAACTCCGTTTCGCCATTCTCTGTGTTCTCTGTGCCTCTGTGGCAAACGGGCCTCTCG
>JACQDI010000877.1 GCA_016201195.1 Acidobacteriota bacterium
CACCCACTCCAAGGCGTACCGCTGGATCATGGGATCGCTCCACGGCCTCGCCCACGTGGCGGCAGCCTTCTTCCTGACCTGGGGGGCCAACTACCTGTGCGTGACGGTGCTGGGCTGGCAGTGGGAATCGATCCGGCAACTGGCGCTGTGCGGCGCGCTGATCTTCGCCGGCGGCTGGATCGCCGGCCCCATCATCATGGGGATCTACCTGCTCGTCTCCCTCAACGTGTTCCGGCGCCACACCAACGAGGCGTTCTCCTCGCTGGCCATTCCCGACTACAAGAACTTCCTCCGCCTCCGCATCGACGCCGGGGGAAACCTCACCATTTTCCCCGTGGGCCTCCGCCGCGTCCCGCGCCGCTGGAAAGAGGCCACCGGCGGAGTCTCCCAGCTCGAGCCCGACGACCCCCAAGCCACCCCACCCCGACTCATCGAAGCCCCTGTGGTCATCAAGAAGAAGTAGCGCAAAACCAGAAAGCCACAGAGACACAGAGAACACAGAGAACCAGTATCAAGCTAACCCAGGGCGCCGTGAAGACCTGCGATTCGGCCAGAAAACAGAGTTGTAGAAGGTTCTTCTCTGTGTCTCTGTGGCTTTCTGGTTTTGCGCTACCATGAACGCGTGGTTGCTTCTCTTCCCAAGATCCTGTGGATCGAGCTGACCTCCAAGTGCCCGTTTGACTGCGTGTTCTGCTCCCGCCGGCTTCGCCGCGGCGACGGGCAGCACATGGATTTCCATCTCTACCGCAACCTGATCCGGCAATTGCGAGAGCCCGAAATCATCCGGCTGAACTACTCCGGCGAATCGATCCATTACCCCTTCTTGGCGGAGGCGGTGGCGTTGGCGAAAGGCGCGGGGGCGACAGTGGAGCTGGTCACCGCCCTGGCCTCGGCCCCGCCGGCGACTCTCGAGCGGCTGGCGGCAGCCGGGCTCGACCGGCTGACCATCTCGCTGCACGCGCTCGATCCGGCGCGGTTCGAGGCCATTTACCGCTTCAGTTCCGTCGAGCAGCTTCTGGACCGGATTCGGATGCTCCACGACTTCGCGTCCCCCAAGCTGGATTTCGCCTTCGTGGCCATGCAGCAAAACCTGGAGGAGCTTCCCAAGGTCGTCGCGTTCGCCCGGCAGGCCGGCGTCTTGGAAGTGTTCGTGCACCCGGTGCTGCGCCGCGATCCGATCCCGTTCGTCTTCGCCGAGGAGCTGACGTCCGGCTTCCGTGCCCGGCTGCGCCGCGTGGTCGAACAAACGCGGGAGGCGGTCCCCGAGGTGCGTGTGATCGTTTCGAACCCCGCCGTCGAGAACGAGGCCTGCCTCAGCCTGCCGCCGGGATCGAGGATCCGCACCTGCGACCAGAACCCCTGGGAGACCGCTCACGTGCTGGCCAACGGCGACGTGGTTGCGTGCGAGGTGCACGACCACGTCCCGCTCGGCAACCTGCGCGCGCAAACGCTCGACCAGATCTGGCGTGGCGAGCCGTATCGGCGCTTTCGTGAAGAGTACGCGCGGGCTCGAAATCCGGAATGCCGGCGCTGCCCCTTCAAGACGGTGTACGTGCCCGGGCCGGCGCAGCCTTTCATCGACGCCGCCGGCGGAATGAGCGCCCAGTTGCTGCGGGGCTGGCATCCCCAGCAGGGCGAGAGCGTGGTGTGGAGCCGGCGGGAGAGCGAGCTGCGTCTGACCCGCGCCGGAGGTCGCCGGGTGCGGCTGCAAGGCGTGCTGCCGCACGGCCCAGGCCCGGAGCCGAACGCGCTGCATGTTTCTTGCGACGGGGAAGACTTGGGCCAGGTCCGCAACGCCGGGCCCACTCCGGCGGAGTTTGATGTGTCGTTTCCGCTCCCTGCGGCCGCGCCGGAGGAGATCCGCCTCGGCTTCACCACCCGGTTTACCCTGCGGCCGTCACGCGAAGGTATGAATAAGGACAGCCGCGATCTCGGTTTCGCCCTGTGCCGCGTCGAGGTCTTGGATCAAGAGCCGCGGGACGGCTATGCGGCCCCTTGCCAATGCGAGGCGGCATTTCAGAGCCGGGGCGCCCTCTGGGCCCATCAGGGAGTGGTTCCTGCGTCGCGTTTAGACCAAGAGCCACAGCTCGGGCGGGCAACCCGTCGCCTGCTGCTCGCGCCCCTCATCTGCGCCGCGGCGCTGGTCGACCGGGTCTACCGGACGGTGCGAAGCCGGGCACGGCAAATACCATCGCGACCCTCCCTCGATCCGCACTGGCGTCCGGGCCTCTCGGTGGTGATCCCCGAGCGCGAGAACGCCGATCTGCTGGAGGAGTGTCTGGCCAGCCTGTGGCGCGCCGCGCGGGAGCTGGCCGAGCCCTGGGAGGCGATCGTCGTGGTCAACGGATCGCCGCGTCATCGATACGCCCGCCTGGAGTCCCAATATCGCACCGCCCGGTGGATCTACGCGCCACGCCCGCTGGGCTTCAGCCGGGCCATCCAAAAAGGCCTCCGGGCCGCGCGCTACGACTGGGTCTACCTGATGAATAATGACATGACCGTGGACCAATCGGCGCTCGAAGAGGTGTTGTGCTGCCGCGCCGCGGACGTGTTCGCCGTCGCTTCCCAAATCTATTCACGCGACCCGCGGCAAGAGCGGAAGGAAACCAACTGGACCGGCCTCGAGCTGCACGACGGCCTGATCGAGCTTCGCGAGCTCGACCCCGGCGACGCACCGGCGGTGCGGGAGAGCCTCTACGCCGGCGGCGGCTCCTCGCTGTTTCGAACCGCGTTGCTGCGGAAGTGGATCGGCGCCTCTGCCGGTTATGATCCTTTTTATTGGGAGGACGTGGAGTGGGGCACGCGCGCCTGGAAGCTCGGCTACCGGGTCCTGTTCTGTCCCCGGTCGATCGCCCGGCACCGCTATCGCGCCACCGTGCGCCAGTTCTATTCGCCGGAAGAGATCGAGCGGATCTTCCGCCGCAACGGCTACCTCTACCAGCTTCGGAATATCACGGAACTTGCCCCGCTGGGCCCGCTGTTGGAGCGACTGGCGGGGGAGAGCTGGCGGTCGGTCGTAGAGCTGCTCTTCCCCGCTCGCGCCCTGGGGGCGCTGGCCGCGCGTGCGGGCAGCCACTTCTACCCCTATGGGGACGACCTACTTGTTCGCCGTCAGGCGGTCGTAGATGAAGCCAGCCGCGCCCCCGGAGAGCGCGCCGATCCCTGCGCCCCGGCCCCCGCCGGCCAGAGCCCCGATGGCCGCCCCAATGCCGGCGCTGCCGGCCACAATGGACGCCGAGTGGCTGGTGGGCCGGTGATGGCGCCGCGCCACCTGGGTCTCGGTACAGGGCTCGACCCGCGCAGCACTCCGGTGAGCGCCGGGTGCGGCGGCGTACGCGGCGGGTGTGGCTGTGGGCCGATGATCGCTACCGCACGTTTCATGTCTGCAGCCTCCTCTCTCAGTGATCAGGATGCAACGGAGGCGCCAAAGTTCGAGCCGGGAAGAATCAAGAGGTTATGAGAAGCTGCCGTTACCAGGTAAGAAAATTTTGCTCGATCTGTATGGCAGCCTCCAACAATCTCGCTTCGTGCCCGGAATCGGCAGTGAGCTGCAATCCCAAAGGCAGCGCCGAGCCCACGGGCATGGGGACGGAGATGGCAGGCCCGCCCAGGGCGGTCCACGGGCCGTTCATGCGCGAGTCGCCGGTGGAGCTGAGGCCGCGCGGCGCGGGGCCGGGCGCAGCCGGGGTGAGGATGATCGGGGTGGCCGCAAACAGTTTGGTGACGTGCTTGCGGTCACGCTCGATGGTCTCGAGCGCAGCGCCGTATTTCTCCGCGGGGATTTTCAGCCCGTCGGCGACGAGCTGCGAGAGCCTGACGCCGATCTTCTCGCCGTGCTCGCGCCAGCGCTGCTCGTGCACGCGCGCGCCTTCGTAGTCGTTGACCAGGCGCGCCGCGGGCAGCACTTCAGAGTGGAGAAACCCGAGATCGATCCGCTCGGTCGCGAAGCCCGCCGCCTGGAGCCGCGCCGCCGACTTCTCGAACGCCTGCCTCATCTCAGGACCTACTAGTTCCGGCAGCGAAGCGGGCACGCCGAAGCGGGGCTTTTCCGACTGGCCGGCGGGAAAACCCATGTGCCCCCACAGCAGCCGCATGTCCTCGGCGGTTTCCGTGAACAGTCCGGCCGTATCGAGGGTGGAGGCGAACGGCAGCACGCCCTCGAGCGGCAGCAAACCGTGGGTCGGTTTGAATCCGACGATCCCGCAGAACGAGGCCGGACGCAATACGGAGCCTTGCGTTTGCGTGCCCAGGGCGAACGGGACCATGCCCGCGGCCACCGCCGCCGCCGAACCGCTCGAGCTGCCGCCCGGCGTGTGCTCCGGGTTGCGCGGATTGCGTGTGGGCGCCGGATCGAAATAGGCAAAGGCCGCCGTCTGGGTCTTGCCGAGCACTACCGCCCCGCGCCGCCGCAGGTCGCGCACCAGCGCCGCGTCGGCCCGGCCCTGCCGTCCCTTATAGAGGGGCGAGCCGAATTCGGTGGGCAGGTTCTCGGTTTCGAAGATGTCCTTGACGCCAAACGGGATCCCGCGCAGCGAGCCGCCGCCCAGCGGCTTCTGGGCAGCCACCACGACCCAGGCTTTCAGCTCCGCGTCGGCCTCCCGAATCCGCTTCAGGCAAATCACGAGGAGCTCCGCCTCGGTCTTCTCACCGGAGTCCCGCCATTCCAGGAATCTCTGGAGCATCCCCATGCTGCTAAGATAAC
>JACQDI010000878.1 GCA_016201195.1 Acidobacteriota bacterium
GGCCCGCTCCCTTGGTGTGGCCGGCGACGTAGAGCAGGCGAGCACCGGCGGCCGTGGATGCCGCAAGCATCGCCCCCAGCGCCCGCCAATGCCGCCGGTCCGGCTCCACGACCGCCAAGAAGATTGGAAACGCTACACACTCCTCTTTGGCTAACAGGGCGAGGACAAACCAAGCCACGCTGCGCCACCGCCGGTCTTCCAGCCAGTCGCGCCAGGCAAGCAGACAAAACAGCGTGGCGAGCAGCGTGGCCCGGGCGAACACGTAGGCCACGGCCTCGCTCTGAAGCGGGTGGAGCGCCAACACGGCGGTGGCGGCCAACGCGCCCACCGGAGCCAAGAGCCGACGGAACACGGCCCAGGCGGTCGCGACGGCGGCTAGGTGAATGCCAAGACTAGCAACGTGATATCCCGACGGGTCTATTGCTCCCAGCCGATAGTTCAACCAAAAGGTGAAGTACGTCAGCGGCCGGGTTTGGCCCAGCCGGAAGACCCGCCACCAGCCGTCCGGGGCGGTCAAAACCGGGTCGGCGAAGATAGCGTAGTCATCCAGGTGGAAGGAAGACGACAGCGTGGACGCGTAGGCCGCCAGGGTGACGAGTAAGACCCCGGCTAGGCCCCAGCTCCCGCGGAACCGTGATTCAGGGCGCAAAGGCGTCATGCTATCATGAATTTCCGGAGACGATCATGTCGCAGCCCACAGGTGAACCGCGCCGTCAGGTTGTCAACTTCATCATGTACAAGCTGGACCCGGCTTGGCGGCTTTTGCCCGAAGACCAGAAGCAGCACGACCGGGAGGAGTTATGCCACGTTATCACCTCCTGGACCCAGCCCGGCCGCATTCTCATTCTTCCCTACTCCACCGTGGGTCTCCGCGCCGACACGGACATCATGCTGTGGCGCATCTGCTACCAACTGGAGGACCTCCAGCAGATGTCGACCGAAATATCCCAGACCGGCTTGGGCAGGTACCTGAGGACCAGCCACAGTTTCCTGTCGATGACCAAGCGCTCCACCTATATCATCGAGCACGTGCACGAAGGCCAGGCCGACTCGCGGGGGCAGCTTACGCCCGGCAAGTTCAAATACATTTTCATCTATCCGTTCGTGAAGACCCGGGAGTGGTACCTGCTAAACCTGCCCACGCGCCAGGGCATGATGAACGAGCACATCACGGTCGGCCACAAGTATCCGCGAGTCAAGCTGAACACGACTTACTCGTTCGGCTTGGACGACCAGGATTTCGTAGTGGCCTTTGAGAGCGACCACCCGGAAGACTTCGTCGACCTGGTGATGGAGCTGCGGGAAACCGATGGCAGCAAGTACACGGTGCGTGACACGCCGATTTTCACCTGCGTGCTGAAGAGCGTGCACGACCTGATTGAGACGCTGGGCTGAGCGGAGGGTCATGAAGAAAGTCCCCCGGCCCCGCACTGCCGCCGAGCGTCAGGCCCGCGTCGTCGAGATCCTGCGCCGCCTGGATGAGGCCTACCCCGCGGCCCAGTGCGCCCTGGAGCACAAGAACCCCTGGCAGTTGCTGGTGGCCACCATCCTCTCGGCGCAATGCACCGACAAGCGTGTGAACATGGTGACGCCGGGGCTGTTCCAAAAATATCCCACCCTCCAGGATTTCGCCAGCGCGCGTCAGGTGGTGCTCGAGCAGGACATCCGATCGACCGGCTTCTTCCGCAACAAGGCGAAGTCACTGATCGGGGCGGCCAAGACGATCCTCTCCGAGTTCGGAGGCCGGGTGCCCCAGACCATGGAGGAGATGCTGCGCATCCCGGGGGCAGCGCGCAAGACGGCCAACGTGGTGCTGGGCACGGCCTTCGGCAAGGCCGCCGGGGTGGTGGTGGACACCCACGTGCAGCGCATCGCCCGCCGGCTCGATTTGACCAAACAGAAGGACCCGGGCAAGATCGAGCAAGACCTCATGAAGGCGCTCCCGCAGGAAAAATGGATCCTGTTTGCCCATCAGATCATCCACCACGGCCGGCAGGTGTGCGCCGCCCGCAACCCGGCGTGCAACCGGTGCAACCTCGAGCGGCTGTGCTATTCGAGAGACAAGGTTTTGGTGTAAAGGTAGCTGCCGCCACTAAGACACAAAGACACCAAGATATTTTCTTTTGTTTTTCTTGGTGCCTTGCTGTCTTGGTGGTGAAACGGCCCTTGGACGGCGCCGTCTGCTACCCTAGCACCATGGCCGGCCAAGATCACATCTTTGGATTCCACACCCGGGCGCTGCACGCCGGGCAGCGGCCGGAGCCGACCACCGGCGCCCGCGCCGTGCCGATTTATCAAACGACCTCCTACGTCTTCGAGGATACCGAGCACGCCGCGAATCTCTTCAACCTGCAGCGCTTCGGCAACATCTACACGCGGATCATGAACCCCACCACGGCGGTGTTCGAGGAGCGCATGGCGGCGCTGGAGCGCGGCGTGGGGGCGCTGGCGGTGGCCAGCGGGCAGGCGGCGCAGTTCATCGCCTTGACCAGCTTGCTCGGCCAGGGCGACGAGATGGTGGCGGCCAGCACCCACTACGGCGGCACCTACACCCAGTTCGACGTGAGCTTCCGGCGACTGGGCATCAATACGATCTTTGTCGATCCCGACGATCCGGAGAACTTTCGGCGAGCCATCACCCCGCGCACCCGGCTGCTCTACGGCGAAACCATCGCCAACCCGCGGATGAACGTGCTCGATATCTCGGCGGTGGCCGGGATCGCCCACCAGGCCGGGCTGCCCCTGGTAATTGACACTACCTTTGCCTCGCCCTACCTGTGCCGGCCCATCGAGCACGGCGCGGATATCGTGCTGCACTCGGCGACCAAGTTCATCGGCGGGCACGGCACCTCGATCGGCGGGGTGATCGTGGACA
>JACQDI010000879.1 GCA_016201195.1 Acidobacteriota bacterium
CTCACGCCACGACTGACGTACAATCGTTTCTGTGAAACTCCCCTGCCTCGCTTTCCTTCTGCTTCCGGCGGTGCTCCCGGCCGCTGGAACCTTGGACATCTACTTCATTGACGTGGAAGGCGGCGCCGCCACCCTCGTCGTAACCCCCGAGAAGGAATCACTGCTCATGGATGCCGGCTGGCAGCGCGACGATGCGCGCGACGCCAAGCGCATCGTCGAGGTGGCCGCCAAGCAGGCCGGCCTGAAGCAGCTCGATTACTTCTTCACCTCCCACTTCCACGCCGACCACGTGGGTGGCCTGCCGGCGCTGGCCGGCCTGATCTCCATCGGCAAATTCGTCGATCACGGCGAGCGTGTGGGCAGCGCCAGCCCCCGCGACGCCGCCCAGTGGGAGGCCTACCTGAAACTGGCCGAGGGCAAGCGCTGGTCCGCGCGCCCCGGCGACAAGCTCCCGTTCAAAACCGTGTCAGTCGTGATCGTCTCCTCCGACGGCCAAGTGCTCGATGGCCCCAAGCGCCCGAACCCGCTCTGCGCCGGGGCCACTCTCAAGCAGCCCGACCCCGGTGAGGATGCCCGCAGCGTGGGCTTTCTCGTGTCGATGGGCAAGTTTCGATTCCTGGATCTGGGCGACCTGAGTTGGAACAAGGAGCACGAGCTGGCCTGCCCGGAAAACCGGCTGGCCGAAGTCGACGTCTACCAGGTGACCATGCATGGCATGCCCATGTCCGGCGCCCCGCAGCAGGTTTGGTCGGTCAAGCCGGCCGTCGCCGTGATGAACAACGGCCACCGCAAGGGCGGCACGCCCGCCGCCTACGAGACCGTCCGAAAGTCGCCCGGACTCCAGGACCTCTGGCAGCTCCACTACGCCATGACGAGCGACAAGGAGCACAACACCGACGAACGGATGATCGCCAACCTCGGCGAGGACAAGGATTGCGCCGGCCACTGGCTCCGCATCTCGGTCCCCGGCGACGGAAGCTACGCGGTCTATAACAGCCGCAACGGATTCAGTAAGACCTACCGGGTCCGGTAGGGCGGAACCCGGCCGGCTGTGCTGGTAGGAAATGTGGTATAATTTTCCTGAATACCCATGGTAGAAAACGTCAAGACCGCCGTTTCTCTCCGTCGCGAGTTGTTCGAGCAAGGGGAGGCGCTCGCCGGCCGGCTGCGGATCTCCCGCAGCCGCCTCTTCGCCCTTGCGCTCGAAGAGTTCGTGCGCCGCCACCAGAACCGGCAATTGCTGGAGCGCCTGAACGCCGCCTACGGTGGTGGCGCGGACCCGGAAGAGGAAGCTCTCCGGACGGCCCGGCGGCGCTGGCATCGCCGCCTGGTAAAAGGAGAATGGTGATCCGCCAGGGTGACGTATTCTGGCTGCACCTGGGCGAGCCCGCCGGTTCAGCGCCCGGCTATCGGCACCCTCATGTGGTTGTCCAAAACAATGTCTTCAACCAAAGCAAAATCCAAACCGTGGTGGTCTGCGCCTTGACTTCCAACCTCCAGAGGGCGGCTGCCCCAGGCAATGTCCTCCTGCGCCGGGGGGAGGCCAACTTGCCGAAACGGAGCGTGGTCAACATCTCCCAGCTTTTTACCGTCGACAGAACGCAGTTGAGCGAAAGGATCGGTACGCTCTCATCCCAGCGGGTACGTGAGATCCTGGAGGGGGTTGTCCTGCTACTTGAACCGCGGGAGCCACTTGGAGATCCGGTTCAGGAGCCGTAAACGGGGATGGCCGCGCCGTTGATTTCGCGGGCGGCGTCGGAGATCAGGAACAGGATCGTTTCGGCCAGCGCGGCCGGGCGAACCCATTTCGAGTAGTCGGCTCCGGGCGCGCCGGCACGATTGGCGGCGGTGTCGATAGTGCCCGGCAGCAGCACGTTGGCGGTGACGCCCGTCCCGGCGACCTCGGCGGCAATGGAGCGGGTGAGGACAACTACACCCGCCTTGGCCACGATGTATGCGGCTCCACCGGCGAAGGGCTCGACGGCCCCTCGGGATGCGGTGTGAATGATCCGGCCCGAGCGGCGCTCCAGCAGATGCGGCAGCACCGCGCGCGACAGCACAAACGCCGACGTGAGATTCAGCTCCAGCATACGGTTCCAGGTCGCGTCCTCGATCTGGTGCAGGGGCGGGCCGCCGGTGTAGCCGCCGACCAGGTTCACCAGAGCGTCGATCCGGCCGCCCCAGTCGAGCACTGCTTCCACCACGCGGGCGGCGCCTCACCCCGGTAGGAAGCCACGACCCGGGCCCCCGCACTGCGGATCTGCTCGGTCACCGTGCGACCCAGTCCCCCGGTCGAGCCGGTGATGATGATGACCTGGTGGTCCAGCGACATTAGCTTCGTGCTCAATCATATCATCGGTGCGTCGCTGCGGTTGAATCGCGCTCGCGGGATTCGCTACAGTCAGGACTATGCTTCCTGCGTTCCTGCTGCTGGCCGCCCTCCCGGCTTGGATTCCGGCGCGATGGCACTCGATCGATCCGCGGTCATTGGACCTGCTGTCGGGAACGCCGGTCAACTGCGTCCTGCTCGAGGAGCCGTTGTGGAATCCGGCGTTTCTCCAGGAAGCCGGCAAGCGGAACATTGCAACCCTCGGCGTGGTTCATCCCGGCGCGGAGCTTCCGCAGCAAGCGCGCCGGGCCGCCGGGCTGCAAATGAATGGAGTGGTTCTGGAAGGCGAAATTGATCCAGCCGACGCGCAGCAGCTCCGCGCCGCGCTCACCGGCTCCGGGACTAAGGGAATCGAGCTACCAAGCCTTCGGGGAATCCGGCTCGGCATTTCGATCGAGACCAGCGGCCCGATCGTCGGCACCTGGCAGGGCGTTTGGCCCTGCATCGAGATCGAGTATGCCGGGGGCACGGCGGCTGGCCCGACCAGCTCACCTTGGGTCCACACCAACACGGGCTTTCTGCGGTTCTTGCGAGCGGCGAGCGATGCTCCGGTCTGGATCGGCGTCTCGCCGCGGCCCCACACCGCGTATCCCCCGGAGCGCTATTTGCAGGCGATCTGCGATGCGGCCCTGGCGGGCGCGCGGTGGATTCTGGAGTTCGATGAAGACCTTCGTGGACGCCTTCTGCGAGGCGAGCCGCAGGCGGTTCAGACGTGGCAGCGGGCCGCCCGCTACTTGCGCTACTTCGAGGATCATCGGGAGTGGCTCGACTTCCGGCCGTTCAGTCGTTTCGGCGTGGTGGAGGATGCATCCACCGGCGCCCTCCTGGCAGGCGGCCTGCTCGACATGCTGGCCTCCCAGCGCACGACGCAGCGGGTCATCCCCACCCGTCGCGTGAGCCCGGAGGCCCTGCGCGGGATCCGTGTGCTCCTCAACGTCGATCCCGACTCCATGTCGGCGAGCCAGCGGCGGGCGATCGAGGACTTCGTCCGCGCCGGCGGCGAGCTGGTCAGCCCCCCGGCAAAGTGGCGTTTCCCCCCGCTTTCCGAGCAGCAGGTCGTTCTGACCAGGCAGCAGGCGGGCGAGCTGCAGGACCTCTGGGAGCTGATCTACAACGCGACGGCCAGGAAGAATTTCGGCGCGCGGACGTTCAACACCGCCGGCATGCTCTCCAGCGTGCTGGCCGCTCCGGACGGAAAGAGCCTGCTCGTACACCTGCTCAACTACACCGATTTCCCGGTGGAATCCATCACCGTCCAGGTGCTGGGGACCTGGAAGCGGGCCCGTTTATACAGCCCCGAGGCCCCGCCCCAGGAGCTTCCGGTGTATCCGGTAAAGGACGGCACCGGCGTGGACATCGAGCGAATCGCGGTGCTGGCGACAATCCGGCTGGACTGAACCGCGATAATACCCAGTCACGCTACCTTGTTTCCGCAACCGGAATCCATACCTGCATGGCCGAGGGTCCCCGGTTGGCCCAGGCGTAGTAGGGGACGAAAATCAGCTCCGCCCTGGCTTGCTTTCGAGCGGGCTTCGGAAAGGGCTGGTAGAGCGGTTCGTCGGACAACGGGCTTTCGGTGAAGATCCCCGGGTGGCGCAGCACGAGCACGCCATCCAGGAGGTCGCGGCGGAACTCGGCCTGGAATTCCTGCCCGGAGCCCGCCGGCAAGGAGGCGTCAAAAATCGAGCGCTCGCCTGACTGGTCCATCTGCTCGAGGCAATAAACCAGTGGGCCGCGCTCCACAGCGACCCGGCCGATGTTTTCCCGGACGCGCGGGTTGGCCTGGGTGAGCCGGGGCGTCATGTCGACGCTCATCGAGACCCTGTCGCCCGGTTTCCAGAGGCGGCGGATTTGGAAGTACTCGCCCGGTTTGGGCGCCGGCGAAACCGGCTCGCCGTTCACGTTGAGACGCGTGCGGGCGGACCACGCGGGAATCCGCAGATAGACGCTGAACTGGGCCGCCTGCTCTGGCGACACGATGATCTCAACGGAGTTGCTCCACGGGTAGCCGGTGCTTTGACGCAGCTTCAGCCCGGCCCCGTTCCACAGCCGCCAGTCGAGATCGGAGTTGTGATAGAAGTTCACGTACACACCGTCGGCGCTCGTGCTGTACAGGTATCCGGGGAGCGCAGCCAGAGTGCGCTCGAGATTGGGCGGGCAGCAGGTGGTGTCGTACCATTCGTTGCGGATCTTCTCGCCGTTCGACTCCAACGGGTTTCGATAGCAGTAAAGCGTTCCGGAAAGCGACATGCCGGAGTTGATCCCGTTGTAGAGCGCGCGCTCCATCATATCGGCAAAACGCGCCTCGCCGGTGGCCATCAGCATTCGCCAGTTCCACATGAAGTTTCCGATAGCCGCGCAGCTCTCGGTGTAGGCCTGGGCGTTGGGCAGCTCGTAGGGCTCGCCGAACGCCTCGCCACTCGCTCGCGAACCGACGCCGCCGGTGATGTACAGCTTGTGCGCCACCATGTCGCGCCAGAGGGTTTCGAGCGTTTTCCGGTAAGCCGGGTCGCCGCTGTCGAGGAAATAATCGGCGGCGCCGGAGCAGGCGTACATGGCGCGGACCGCATGACCTTCCAGTTGGGTTCGCGACGTGAAAGGCTTGCCGCTGAACATATACCGAAGCTGGGAATCCTGGAGCTTGAGACGCTCGCGCTCGACGCCGCTCAGCAGGTACCCGGCGAAGTCGAGGTAGCGCTTGTCGCCCGTGGTCCGGTATAGCTCGACCAGGGCCATCTCCAGCTCCGGGTGGCCGGTGAGGGCGGGCTGCTTCTGCGGGCCGAAATTTCCGGCCAGGTAGTTGGCAAACCGGATCCCGCTGTCGAGCAACTTGCGGTCTCCGGTGGCCCGGTAGTACGCGATGGCAGCCTGCAACAGGTGCCCCAGGCAGTAGAGCTCGTGGCTGCGATACATCTCGGTGAAGCGCTTGTCAGCCCGGTCACCCGCATAGTAGGTGTTCAGATAGCCGCTCGGCTCCTGGGCGGCCACGATTTCCTCGGTCAGACGATCGATGGCCGCTCGCAAATCCGGGCGATCGCCGGATTGCAGAACGAACGCGGCCGCCTCCATCCACTTGTAAATGTCGGAGTCGGTATAGAGCGGCCCGCGCCGCTCGACCTGCTTGCGGCCGGACACGCGGCGGAAATTATCCACGATGCCGTGCTGCTCGAGCAGTGCGAGCAGGGTGGGGATGCTGCGCTCCACGTTGATCCGCAGGCGGGACGACCAGAAGCCGTCGCCCATCCTGACGGCCCGCACCGGAACGCCTCGGAGCCTGGCGTGCGGCGAGCGGTCCACGTGCACGATCGCTTGGAAGCGCCACGGCTCTGGCGGGGACTGGGCCCCGGCGAGCGCCACGCCCAGCAGGCAGATCAGGAATGCGCGCATCGCATGCATCATGCCGGCTACCTCCGAAGCCGGAGCCGGTCGAGCTTCCGGACCCGGTTTCGCCATCAGGATATCACCGTTCAGATCACGCTACGATATAGCCATATGGAGCGCCATGAACCGGTTGGTGGAAATCGACACCATGCCGCATCGCTGATATCATCGTGACGTGCAGACTGCCCTGATTCTGGACGATGACGTGCAGGCCAAACACGAGTGCGCGCGCCCTTTGCTGCTTCCGGTTCGAACTTGACTTAACAATACATTGTATACGTTGCCTAAGGACTTGAGGGAAAGCGAAGATAGCAGGAAGAAACAACATCAGACTTCCTGCGCTTGGATCTCGCGGAGAGAGGAGGCTGTCTGGGCGGGTCTTCTGCTGGTCGTTTACGCCTCGATCGCCACCTGGGGACGGTTCGACTTCAGCGACGGGATGGGGTATCACAGCATGCTGGCGGACGGCTTACGACAGGGGCGCCTCTATATCCCTCAGACTCCGAGCCAGGGGTTCCTGCAAGATATGGTGCCCTTCGAAGGCCACTATTACTTGCAGTGGGGTCCGTTTCCGGCGGTGATTCACCTGGCCGTAAAACTGGCAGGAGCAAACCTTTCCGACCGGGTGGCCTGCTTGCTGGCGGGGTGGCTGAGCTCGCTGGTCTTCCTGGAGATCATGCTTCTGCTGTGGCGGCACTATTTCCCTACGCTGCCCAAGTGGATCTGCCTCTGGTTCTTTCTCGCCTTCGCCCTCGGCACGCCGACGGCCTTCGTATCCCTGCGCGGCATGGTTTATCACGAAAGCATTGCCATTGCCGCCCTGTGCGTCTTGGTAGGCTTCGTCGCATTCCTCCGTTATGCAGAAACGCAGGCGACCCGTTGGGCCCTGTCTTGCGGGATGGCAGTCTCACTGGCCATAACCACCCGCGTGACATTGGCAGTTTACGCCGCCGGCCTGTTTGCGGGGATGGCTGCGCTGCAACGCCGCTGGAGGCTCCCGGGCAGGAAGGCGGTGAGTAGCCTGGCCGCATTCGGCGTGCCGGTCGTGGTTTCTATCCTGCTAATGCTCGCCTACAATCAGGTCCGCTTCCATTCTCCATGGGAGTACGGCGTCAGGTACGTGCCAGCCCCCAAGCCCAGACCCGACCCCTACGCTCTGAACCGGATACCGGAGAACTTCCGGCACTACGTGCTGGCGCCCATCTGGGTGGGGCGCAGGCTTCCGTGGCTCCAGCACATCGGCTGGCCGCCTCTGGTTCATACCGAGCGCGTCGAAGAGATGTCGTCCATGTTCTTGGCCTCTCCCTTCTTGGTATTCGCCGGGCTTACGTGGAGCCTGTTTCGCAGCAAGGAAGCGCGCCTGGAGCCTGTGAAAATATTCGCCGCGGTCGCCGGTTGTTCCGGGCTGGCGGTGTTCCTTACGTTGCTGTGCTTCACTACGGCCAGCCGGCGCTATATGCAAGACTTTGTTCCGGAATTCATGATCCTGGCCTTTCTGGGCGTGGCGGCGCACTCGAAACACGGGGTTGACTGGCGCCGCTGGCAAGCCGCTGCCTGCATCGTATTGCTCCTTTCCGTCCTGATCCACGTTCACTTGAGCTTCTTCCAAGGGGTTCACCGCTCGCCGGACAAGCCGGACGTCATCGAGAGATTCGACAGGTGAAATCCCGTCGGCCCGGCAGGCGGGCGCCCCCTAAACAGCGATGGGGAATATCCGGCCGGCGGCCAGGGCATCCCGTCAAGACGCGCTACGATATAGCTGTATGGAGCGCCATGAACCGGATCCCGGGCCGGCCCCCGCCGGCGCTCCGGCTTGGGCCGGCCTCAAGGATGAAGAGTTGCTCGCATTCCGCATCTGCGGTCTTGGGGTTCGGATGGAGGGGAGCGAGCTGGAAGATGGAGGGGAGCGAGCTGGAAACGCGGGTTGCCCGGCTCTACGACGAGCTCGGCGCGCGCGGGTTGGCTTTCCGCCCCTCCTGCTATCTCGGCGACGAGTGGTTTTCTCCGGAAGGGGTGCCGGCCATCGCCATCCCGTTCTATCTGGCGCACCCGCGTCTGAAGACACTGGAGCTGCACCAGATGCTGGAAGTCGAGGGCGGAACGGCCGAATGGTGCCATAAGTTGCTCCGCCACGAGTGCGGCCACGCCATCGATCACGCCTATCGCTTCTCCTCCCGCCCGCAGTGGCGGCAGGTCTTCGGCAGCCCCGATGCCGAATACACGCCGGAGACCTACCGGCCGCGCCCTTACAGCAGGAGCTTCGTCCGGCACCTGGATAACTGGTACGCGCAGGCCCACCCGGACGAGGACTTTGCCGAGACGTTCGCCGTGTGGCTGGCCATGACGCCCGAGGAGTGGCGCGATCGCTACCGGGGATGGAAGGCGCTCGAGAAACTCGAATACGTGAACGCCGTGATGCAAGAGACGGCAGGCAGGCCGCCGGCGGTCGCCAGCGGGCGACGAATTTCGGATGCCGCCAAGTTGAGAAAGACGCTGGCCCGCCATTACGCCTTGCGGCGGAAGCTCTACGCTGAGGATTTCCCGGACTTCCACGACCCGGACCTGCGCGCCATCTTCGGGAACGGCGATCCCGGAGACGAATCCGCAGCACAGTTGATGCGCCGCAACCGGGCGCACCTGATCCAGTCGATTGTGCGCTGGACGGGTCAGCGCAAATACACGGTAAACATGCTGGTGCGGAGACTGATCCTGCGCTGCCAGCAACTGAAGCTGCCCGCGCCGCGGGACCAGGGCCGCCTGCCGTTTGAGCTGGCCGCCTATCTCGCCGCGCTGGTTACCAATCACCTGCACACCGGCAAGTTCAAAAGGCGGTTGTAGCGACAAGGCGGTGGATGGATGAAGATCTTAGTCCTGTTCGACCTTGCCCGCCCGGCGGCTCCCGACGAGAACTTTTCCCCAAAGGTGCTGCAAGAGCAAGAAGACAAACCGACGGAGGCCGACGTGCTCCGCTCCCTGAAGCGCCTCGGACACGAAGTCGAGACGCTGGCCGTCTTTGATGATGTCACCTCGCTCGTGGAGAAGGTGAAAACGTACGGCCCCGATGTCGTCTTCAACCTGCTGGAGTCGTTTTATGGCGACCGCGCGCACGCGCCGAGCGTGGCCGCGATGCTCGACCTGATGAAGGTGCGGTACACCGGGGCCGGGCCGGACGCTCTGCTGCTCTGCCAGGACAAGGCGCTCGCCAAAAAGGTGCTCGCGCATCATCGCGTGAGGGTGCCGCATTTCGTGATCTCGAACCGAGACCGCCCGATGAAGCACCTGCGCCGTTTCGTCTACCCCGCCTTCGTCAAGCCAGTCCGTGAGGAATCCTCCGACGGCATCAGCCAGGCTTCTTTTGTGCGCGGGGAGGAGGAAGCGCTCGAGCGCGCGCGGTTCGTTCATGAGAAGTTCCACTGCGACGCCCTGATCGAGAAGTACATCGAGGGGCGGGAGCTGTACCTGAGCGTGATGGGCAACCAGCGGCTGACCGTGTTTCCGCCGCGCGAGCTGTTCTTCGAGCAGGTGCCTGATGATGCCCCCAAGT
>JACQDI010000880.1 GCA_016201195.1 Acidobacteriota bacterium
TAACCCAGCGCCCCGATGGGGCTCGAGCCGCCGATCGGGATCAGGTACGGGCGCTCTCCTCGCGCCTGCAGGTCGGCCATCACCCGGGCCACCACCGCCGCCTCTTCGTCGCCGGTAGCGATCTTCGGGTCGGGGTTCGGCGAGATGAAATGGACCTCCGCGCCGAGCAGGTAATCGAGCAAGAGATTGCCCTGCCGGGGCGGGGGTTCGGCCTTCGTAGTAAGTATCAGCGCGGCTCCCAGGCCGGCGGCCCGCGCGGCGGCGGCCGTCATCCGCGCATGGTTCGACTGGGCGGCGCCGGAGGTCACCAGGAACGTGGCGCCTTCCCGTAGCGCATCGGCGACCAGGAACTCCAGCTTGCGGGCCTTGTTGCCGCCGAAGGCGAGCCCGGTCAGGTCATCGCGCTTGATCAGGATGCGCGGCGAGCGCCCCGGCCCTCCCAGGGCCGCGCGCAGCCGAGGAGCCTCCTGCAGGGGCGTGGGCAGTGTCGCCAGGCGCGACCGGGGTTGCGATTCGAGGGGCATCAGCAGTATCAGGCGGCGCCAAGGGCGGCCAGCGCCCGGGCATCGGGCGTCGCTTCGAGGCGACGGACCATCTCGACTATGGCCTTCGCTTTGACCACCGGCCACCTCGCGAACGCCGCGCAGTCGAGGAACTTGGCGGCCACCTCGTCGTAGGTCATCGGATTGGCCGGACTCCCTTTGCCGAAATCCGCGCGCCCGGAAATGGTGCGGCCGTCCTTGAGCCGGATCGCGAGGATCGTGGTCATCTTGTTGTATCCGGCCTTCTCGGCCTCGGGGTGCACCCCGAAATGGACGCGCCCGATCATGCTCTGAACCTCGGGCCGGTTGACGACCTCGTCGGTGAACTCGTTGAGCCCCGCCTTGCCGTAAAGCAGCGGAGCAGCCATGCAGAACTCCATGCTGAACTTGGCCTGGAGAGCGTTTTTCGGGCGGTGATGGATGAGCGCATTGGGCATGTTGCGGTTGGCGCCGACATCCACGCGCTCGACGTCCTGCGCGCGGATCTTGTTCTCGCGGATCAGGCGCAGCAGCTCGGTCATGCCGGGATGGGTGAGCGAACCGGAGGGATGCGGCTTGATCGAGATGCCGGGGGAGTGGAAGGTCCACGGGTTGCCGAGCTTGCCGGAGATGGCGGCGGGATCATAGCCTCCGCCGGCCGCATGAAAGAACCCCCGCGGCGCTTCCAGGATCTGGTCGTTAGCGGTCCAGCCGAGCGCCGCGAGATCGGCTGCCACGACGCCGGATTCGGCCGCATGGCCGGCGTGAAACGGCTTGGTCATGGTGCCGAAATTCTCGCGCAGGCCGGCGGCCTGGCTGGCGGCGATCGAAAGGGCGCGGAGGGTTTGTTCCGCATTGAAACCCCGCAGTTTGGCGGCCACAGCCGCGGCTCCGAACGTGCCGCAGGTTCCGGTTGAGTGAAAGCCCTCGTCGTAGTGCCGCGGGGCGATCGCCTCCGCGATCTTGCATTGCACCTCCACCCCGATGTGATAAGCCAGCACCAAGTCCCGCCCGGAGCGCGCTCCCGCTTCCGTCAGCGCCAGCGCCACCGGAAGGGCCGGAGCGGTCGGATGCGTGAGCAGGCCGTAGACGCGGTCCGGGGCCACCGCCAGTTGTGTATCGTCGTAATCGTCCGCGTGGATCCCCACGCCGTTCACGAACGCCGCAAAACGCACCGGGGCTTTGATCGAGGATCCGATCACCGTCGCTTCGGCGCGCCCGAGCTCCAGCGACTTCACATACTCGCGGCTCAGCTTACCGGTCTCGGCGACCGAGCCGGACAAGGCCAGGCCAATCCCATCCAGAATCGATTTCTTGCCCAGCTCCAGCACGTCGGCGGGCAGATCCGCGTAGGTCGTGCTCACGATGAATTCCGCGACCTGCCGCGTTAATCCTTTGCTTTGTCCCGGCGACATGGCAGAAAAGAGACCGCCCGCAATCAGGCTCCTTCGGGTCAGTTTCATGTCGGATTCAGTATATTGCTAACCAAAAGCGCACGCAAAGACGCCAAGTCCGCAAAGGACGCCAAGGAAAATCTTAGCGTTCTTTGCGCCCTTTGCGTCTTTGCGTGAGATCAGTACTCCCACTTCCAGTCGCGAATCTCCGGCAAATCGTCCCCGTGCTGGACGATGTATCGCTTGTGCTCGATGAGCTTGTCGCGGAGGA
>JACQDI010000885.1 GCA_016201195.1 Acidobacteriota bacterium
CATTGTTGTCTCGGAGGCCCGTAAGTGCTTGAAAACGTGGTGGCCAGGGACGGAATTGAACCGCCGACGCCAGCCTTTTCAGGGCTGCGCTCTACCAACTGAGCTACCTGGCCAAGAGTGGGCTCTTATTTGATTGTAGTTAGCGGGCGGAAGAACTGTCAACCGCTGTGGCCGGCCGCTGTTGGGTGGTCCAGTCCCAGCGCTCTGCGGCCTGCTTCAGAATCGCCGGCAGGTCGCGGTCTAGCAGGTATCCCTGCTCGATCAGTCTCAAGGCCGCGCCGGACACCAACCCCAGGTACTGCTCGCGGCTTTGGTAGCGTTCCTCAATCGACTGCCGCGGGTCGCGCGTGCGCTCGCGCTCGGCGCGGGTGCGCGGGAACGGGATATAGCTGCCGACCATGCTGGAAATCTCGTCGGTGGGCCCGGACTTCTCGTTGAACAGGTTCCAGCCCGTGTAGGTCGCAAGCGGCACGGCGACCTCCGGCATCTTCAACCCGCCGGTCTCGTTGCCGTCGCGGTCCACCTGCGAGACCAGCATCGGGAAGGCCTTGCCGATCTTGGGCGGCTCCAGGGTCACAATGCCGGACTTCCACTGCGGTCCGTAGTCGGCGCGATAGGCCTTGTGGATGCGAGTCGAAAAGTTCACGCCGGGAATCTTGGGAAACTGCACCGCCTCGGGCGTCACCAGTGCATCCTTCGCCACCTGCGGGTACGAGCTGGGCGGCGGCGGGCTCCCATCGACCACCCAGCGATCCATGGCCGTGAGCAGCGCCCGCATGCCCCAGCGGAAATCGTTCGGGTTGCCGAGCTGCTGGCCGATCGAGCGCGTGGGCGGAAACGCTCCTGGCCCGTGCTGGCCGCCGGCAAAGAGATAAATGCGGGTGTTGTCTGGAATCGGCGCGTCGGCGCGGCCGTCCACCGTGGTGTGGATGAGCGACGCCGCCCGGCCCCAGTATTCATAAGAAGAGTTGGTGTAGAAGATCCTGGGGACGGTGTTGGTCTTGCGCGCGCGCGCCAGCAACCCGTCGGTCGCGCCGGTTTCGGGATCGGTCTGGTCCACGTCGGTGAACGGGAAGATGTCGGTGGGGTAGAAGATGTTCATAAACGGGTGAGCGTCGCGCGACGGTTGCGCGAAGCGGTGATTGAAGCTGCCCCGCCCGCCGCCGGCCACATGAGCCATCACGCCGTCGAACACCTGGCGGCCCGCCTCGTCCTGGTTGAAGCCGTAGTAGAGGAACGTGCGCAGGAACCGGCCGCTCTGGGAGGTGCCGAAACCGTAAGCGCGGTGGATGCCGCGAATCGGGGAATCGGCCGGGTCGGACTTCAGGTACGAGAGGAAGTCCCGCACCGCGGCCGGTCCCAGGCCGACCACCACCGGATCCTCGGAGGTGTACACCACCTCGTAGATCTTGTGCGGCTCGAAGCCGGCGGCCATCTCCATGTGGCCGCGGTCGGCCGAAAACCTCCACTCCCCGCGAGGAACCGTGCGCCGCGGCGACTCGACCCGGTCGCGCACGGTCAGCGTGGCTTTGGGATCGTTGGAGTCGGCGACGAGATACGGGATATGGTCCCGGTCGGAAAGAATGTGCGACGTGATCCTCTGGGTCAGCTCAAACTCCGCCCGCACCAGTCCCTTAATACCGGGGACCTTCGGCGTGTAGAGACGCACCAGGCCCGGAAGCTGCGGCGGATCCCACTGCCACCCCAGCCACACCAGCGTGTAGCCCTGGTGCATCAGGAAGCCGTCGCCGAAATCACTCTCGGTGGAGGGATCGAGGCTGCCCGAGCCGCGGGCGCGGTTGAACATGCCGAGCAGACCTTTGCGGCCGCGGTTCGACACCTCGTAGAGCGCCGCGCCGTTGCCGCGGTCGGCGCGCTTGGGCTTCAGCACGTAGAGGTCGGAGGAAAACTCGACCTTGCCCTCCGCGTTGCGAGGGGCCTTGTCGACGTCGGTGATGATCCGGTTGATGGGGTTCGCCGGATCGACCGCGAAGTAGACTTTGCCGATAAGTTTCTCATAAGGACCGGCCAAGCCAAAAGAGCGGCCGCCCAGAACGTCGGCGCGCGACTGGATTTCGACGCGCACCACCCCGGCCGAGAGCGCGCCGGCGAAAACCGATAGGCACAACAGGAGTCGAGAAAACATGGGCACATTATAGCTCTCGCAAAGACAGGGAGGCAAAGGCCGCAAAGGTTTTCTTGGCGCTCTTTGCCTCCTTTGCGTCTTTGCGTGAGGCTTTTTTGGGCTTTACCGCAACCTGTCGGCGGCGGCGTTGATTTCGCGGGTCACGGCCTCGATGGTCTTCCTGACGACCTCGACCTGCCGGCGGGCGGTGGACCACTGCTTCTGCTCCAGGGCCTCACGGATGCCGGGAAGCGTTTTGGCGTCGTAGCCGGTGTAAAGGCCCGGGGCGTAGAACTGGTGGCGATACCAGTCGCGGCCGGGAAGACCTTCGGCCGAGAGCATGGCGCGCTCGGTGCGATAGAGTATGGCGTTGAGTTCTCGCAGCGGCTCCGGGCTGAGGCTGTTTCCGTTTTGGCGCGCGGCGTCAAAGCGTTCGGCCGCCCGCTTCATCTCGGCCAGGGCCGGTCCCAGCCCCGAGAGGTCAACGTCCTCAGCTTTCAGCTTCTTCAGCTCGTCTACATAGAGCGACAAGGTGTCGACCAGGTTCGAAAACTCGAACGGCAGCACGGCCGCATCGGCCAGGCGCATCAGCAGGGTCCCGGTGACCTGGGCCAGAGTGCGCCCGTAGGTGAAGCCGGGGTCGCCGAACTTCGCGTACCAGTCGAAGGAATCGTAGATGGAGTGGTAGATGCCGCCGGTCTGATCGCGGCTGGAGAACCCGACGTTCAGCGAGGCGATGCCCAGGTGTTCCTCGAAGACCACGTAGTCGGACCCGGCGCCCAGCGCCCCGATCCGCAGATCGGCCCGGCTGGTGATCTTCTTCTTGTCCTCCTCCGTCTTGGCCGCTTCGATTCGGTCGGCGCGCATCCGTTCCCATAGCGGCTGGCCGGTCTCCGGATCGGCCAGGTCGCGCGCCACGTCGTTCACCAGGCGCTCGAGCGAGTGCGAGCCGGAGGCCCGCAGCAGGCCCTTGGAGTTGCTGTCGGTGTTCACATAGGCGACCGCTTTGCGGCCGAGCTCGTCGGCGTGCTTCTCGCCCCATTCGGTGGAGCCGATCAGGCCCCACTCCTCGGCGTCCCAGCTCGCGAGCACGATGGTGCGCTTCGGCTTCCAGCCCTGCTTCGAGATCTCAGCCAAGCCGCGCGCGGTTTCCATAAGCGCGGCGTTGCCGCTCGCCGGATCCTGCGCCCCGTTGACCCAGGCGTCGTGGTGATTGCCGTAGATCACCCACTCGTCGGGGAACTGGGAGCCGGGGATGCGGGCGATCACGTTGTAGATGGGCCGCACCTCCCAGTTGAAGGCGAGCTTTAGCCGCACCTTGGAAGGGCCCGGCCCCACGTGGTAGGTGAGGGGCAGCGCACCGCGCCATTCCTCGGGCGCCACCGGCCCACCCAGGTTCTTCAGAATCGGCGTGGCGTCGGCATATGCAATAGGCAGCACCGGGATCTTCGGCAGCGAGCGCGCTTCGGCCCGATCGAGCTTGCGGCCGCCTTTCTCCGACGCCCATCCCGGCGACAGAGGATCACCCGGATACAGCGGCATATCCACCGTGCTGCCGCGCTGCACTCCCTGCGGCGGGCGGAACCGCCCCTTGGGATACACATCGCCGCGGAAATAGCCGTCGTCGCGCGGGTCGGAGTAGATCAGGCAGGCCACCGCGCCGTGCTCGGCGGCAACCTTGGGCTTGATGCCGCGCCAGCTTCCCCCGTAGCGCGCGATCACGATCTTGCCCTTGACGTCGATGCCCAACTTGGCCAGCCGCTCGTAATCCGCCTGAATGCCCTGGTTCACATAGACGACCTGGGCGGTGACGTCGCCGTCGGGGGAATAGGCGTTGAAGGTGGGGAGTTGGCCGGCGTCGGAGGAATCCTTATCCTCGGTGAGGGCCGGCTCCTGAAGCACGGCGGTGTATTTCTCCGGCTCCACCATCTCGAGCCCGCGCTCGCGCGGCGTCGGCAGCAGCGCCTCGAACTCCTCGATCTGAGCTTCCAAACCCCATTCGCGAAACTTCGCCAGCACATACTCGGCGACTTGCTTGCTCGCCGCCGATCCGGCGTGATGAGGCTCCTCCGACATGGCCCGGATGTATTCCCGCACTCGCGCCGGCTGCGGAACCTGCCGGAATTTCCCTTCCCAACTCTTGTCCGCTGCCAGCGCCAGGCAGGCCAGGAGGCAGGCCCCCAGGAAGACTCGATTTGCACTCATGACCGTTGATTCTAACAACGGAACGTCGATCGTGGAACGTGGATCGTGGGCCCGAGTTCTGGAGCCCACGACCCACAGCCCACGATCCACGATCCAATCATTAACGTTTTTTAATGTTCGTTTCATGCAGGCTTCATATGGTGCTGACAAACTGGGGCGGTCCGCTGGCAAAGGCGGGCAAATTTCGAGGAGAAAAAATCACCATGAAGAAACTGCTCAGCGTGTTGATGCTGCCCATCGTGGGCATCACCCTGTCCCTGGTCGCGCCGATTGCCAACGCCCAGGAGAAGAAGGCTGAAGAGAAGAAGGCTGAAGAGAA
>JACQDI010000886.1 GCA_016201195.1 Acidobacteriota bacterium
GTACTCCGCGTGCGGGCCGACCCAGAACCACACGACATCCGCTTCGTGCTCCAGGGCAAGTGCTCGGTAGTGCAGGCCAACCCGAACGGACCAGAAGCGACCAACCTCTTGAAGTGTAGGGAGGGATGCCGCGGGTCTTCCCGTAACAGGTGATAAGACTCGTCCGCCAGTCGCTGCACGTCGTCCGGAAGCTGACGATAGCAGCGCCAGAACCTTGGGTTGGCACGGTGTTTCACCGATCGGTGCAGCGGCCCTCGCGCAAATCGCTCCGGGCTTCATCTGCCAGCGCATCGAGACGACCCGCCGCGACATCTTCCTCAATCTGGCGGTCCCACAGGGCACCGTCAAACTCGGCGAACCACGTCCGAAATTCAGCGAGTTCCCCGGAGGAAAGTCGGCGAACGGCATCCTCGATCTCTCCGATTGTGCTCATGCTACCAAGTTTACTTCCCCTGACGAGTGCGGCGCAACCGGCGCCTAACGGGTCAGGCGCGGCCTGCCTTTGGCCGTCGCCGGCAGCGCTTCGTTGTTAGGCGGCGCACAGGAGCAGCACGTGCGTTCTGCGTGCATCATGCGCGCGTATCGAATGAGAACTGCGCAGCAGCGCCATCTCTGCGCCTGCTTGCCAGCACGGCGGCACCCAGCCAAAGCAGATAAACGCTCCACAGTCCCAGCATGGGCCGCACTGTCCCGCCGGTCCCGGGGAGCGGAAGGAGGAAAAGCAGGTACAGCCAGAAGAGCAGGCCATTGGCTGCGCCCACCCCGACCGCCCAACGTCGACCCGCCTTGATGGCGCGATACAGCACCACACTCATCATGCCGGAGTACAACAGCATTGCGCCCGTAGTGAAGCGCAGAATCGTCAAGGGCCCGTACTTTCGCTCGCTCAAAGCGACAGAGGTGACAGCTACTGAATGACCCACGCCGCCTATGACTGTAATAACGCCGAGGGTCAGGGCAATTGCCGCAGCGGCGTTAAAGGCGTAGGGCACTTCGGCAGCGGAACGCCTGAAGCGCCGATAGAGGAGCACGACGACCAGCAACAAAATCGAGAAAACCGCGGCGGTGAGATTCCGTTCGCCAATCTTGGCAACGCTCGCAAGCAAGACCATTACGCTTAACACGGTCATCGGGGCTTGACGCATAGCGCCTCCTGGCACCCGCCGCCGCGCTCTTTGCGGCGGCAATGCGCCCTTCGCCGCCGGCGTAGCCTCGGGTTTATAATCCATGCATGCGACCGAGCCTTCCTGTCTTGCTGTTCTCTCTCGCCCTGGCCCTGGCCCAGCCCAGGTTCCCCCAAAAAACCATCACCGTGGACGGTGAAACCGCCACCATCGTGCGGGACGATTTTGGCGTGCCGCACATCTCGGCGCCCTCCGAGCGCGCGCTGTTTTACGCCAACGGCTACGCGGTGGCCGAGGACCGGCTGTGGCAACTGGAACGCTACCGCCGCGACGCCACCGGACGCATGGCCGAGATCGAGGGTAAAACCTCGCTCGAGCGCGACCGCGAGGTGCGCCGCCGCATGTATACGCGGGACGAGATCGAGCGGCTGTGGGATTCCGCCGACCCGGGTGTGAAGCTGGCCTTCCAGGCCTACGCCGACGGCATCAACGCCCGGCTGCAAGAGGGAAATCTCCCCGCCGAGTTCACCAAACGCTCGCTAACACCGGATGCGTGGAGCGTGCTCGACTCGGTGGCCATCGGCGTGGTCATGGCTCACCGCTTCGGCTCCGGCGGCGGCGGGGAGGTGAACAATCTCAAGACCCTGCGCAAGCTCAAGCAAAAATTCGGCAACGAGAAGGCCCGCACCATCTTCAACGACCTGTACTGGCGCAACGACCCCAGGGCCCCCACCACCATCGCCGCCGAGGATATGGCCGCGCCCGCCTGGAGCCAAGCCACGCCGGGCGAGGCCAACTGGAAGCTCGCCGATCTGCGTTTGAGCGACGCTGCGCTCGAGCGCGCCGAATCGCGCGCGGCCCAGCGCGAGATCCTGGCGGCCAACGAGCGGCTGGGACTCCCCACCCGCTGGGGCAGCTATGCCATTGTGCTCGCGCCCGGCAAATCCGTCACCGGCAACCCCATCCTCATCGGCGGACCGCAGATGGGCTTCGCGACGCCGCAGATCGCCCACGAGGTTCATCTTTCCGGCCCGGGCCTCAACGCGATCGGCATGGGTTTCGCCGGCATGCCCGGCGTCCTCATCGGCCACAACCCCGATCTTGCCTGGACCACCACCTCCGGCATCGACGACCTGGTGGACGTATTTGCAGAAAAGCTCGATCCGCAAAACAAACACCGCTACCAGTTCAAAGGCGAGTGGAAGGAGATGGCCTGCCGCGTCGAAACGATCCTGGTGCGCGGCGCCGAGCCGGAAAAACTCGAAGTGTGCCGCACCGTCCACGGCCCGGTGATCGAGTGGGACGAGCCGGCGGGCGTGGCCTACACTCTGGCCGCCGCCTTCCGGGGAAAGGAACTGGAGACCATGCGGGCCATCCTCGGCTTCAACCGCGCCCGCACCATCCAGGAATTCGCCCAGGGGGCCTCGCTGATCTGGCTCTCCCACAATTTCTTCGTGGCCACGCGGACAGGCGACATCGGGTACTGGCACTGCTCGCGGCCGCCGCTGCGCAACCCGCAGTATGATCCGCGCCTGCCGCTGCCGGGCACGGGCGAGTCCGAGTGGCAGGGCTTTATCCCCTTCGAACAGATGCCGCAGGTGATCAACCCCCAGCGCGGTTACCTGGTCAACTGGAACAACAAGCCCGCTCCCTGGTGGCCCAACTTCGACGCGCCGGTGTGGGGTGAGATCTTCCGCATCCACCGCATCGAGCAGCTCATCCAGGCGCGGCCCAAACTTACCTTCGAGCAGGCCCGGGCGATCCTGGTCGATATCGGCGTCAACGACCCGACGGCCGATTACCTGAAGCCGTACATTCTGCGCGCACTCGAGCCGGTGACCGCCTCGAATGCCGCCGCCCGGCGCATCGCCGACGTGCTCGCCGCCTGGGACAATCACGCCGAAGACGACAGCGTCGCCAAGAGCATCTTCGACAATTGGGTGCGCGCCGTGCGCGAGGTGATCTGGCGTGAGGACCTGCGCGATGTGTTCTCGCGCAGCGATTTCGATCGCGTCTTGCAGCCGAGCGCCATTCTGCACATTCTGGAGGGCGCCGATTCCGGCGTGCCGCTCAACTACGACGCGCTCCATGGCAAGAAGCCGGGCGAGGCCATCACCCAGGCCATGGTCTTGACGATTGCGGAAATGCAGAAGAAGGAGCCGAATCCCTACCGGTGGGGGTATCGCCAGTCCAGCATCGATTTCAAGCCGCTGCCGCCGATCCCGTCCACCAACCGGGGAACCTACATCCAGATCGTGGAGCTGGCCCGGCCTCAATTCCGAGCGGTGAGTATCCTGCCCCCCGGCCAGAGCGAAGACCCGGCGTCTCCGCACTTCGGCGACCAGCGGGAACTGGCCGGTTACTGGAAATTCAAGCCGATGCGCCTGTCGTTCCCCGACTAACCCACGGCAAGCGGAGATTCATTTCGCCTTATCGAAAAGCTTGCGCAACAAGCGCGCTTCCAGGTCCCCGCTTTCGGCGCCCCCCTTCTCCGCGTCCGTTGATGCCGCCATCGCCCCGAAAAGTCGCCGTAAATGAAGATTGCTTGGGGTTGCCAGTCGCAATCTTCAATCTTCAATCAGAAGCTGAGCTTCATTCCGAGCTGGATGTTCCGCGGCTGGTTCGCCTGGCCGGTGAGCTGGGTGTAGGTGGGGCTCGTCACACCGGTGTTCAGACCGCCGAACCACACGCGGTTAAACGCATTGATCATCTCGAATCGGAACTGTAGCTTTACGCGCTCCTTGTACACCATGGTGTTCTTGATGAACGCCATGTCCCAGTTGTTGATGGGCGGGACACGCAGATTGCCCCAGTAGAACGGGATGGTCCGCGCGGTAAAGGCGGGCAGGACTTTCATGGACTCACCGTTGAACCAATGGTTGATGGTCGCGTTGTCGATTGACGGGCTGGCGCCCGTGGCTACCACGGCAGGCAGACCTACCGCAGCCCCTGTCTGGTAAATGTACATGGAGCTCCACTGCCACCCGCCGATGATCTTGTCAACTGCGGCGACGTTCGATTTCATCGACCTGCCCACGCCGAGCGGCAACTCGTAGATGATCGCCATCGACAGCCGGTGCGGGTTGTCGAACTGGCCGGTCATCTGCGACGGCGCCGGATCGCTGGGCTCGATGAAGCGCAACTTCTCGAGTTGCTTCGAAAAGGTGTAAGCAAATTGTGCATTCAGTCCGTGGCTGAAGCGCTTGTTCAAGCTGACCTGCAGCGAGTTGTAGTAGCTGGACCCGCCCATCGTCCTGCTGAGGGTGATGTTCCCGAACTGCGGGTACGGCATCAGCAACTGCGCGACAGTGATGGTATCACCCGCGAGGCTGCTGGGTACAGGGATGAGCCCCTTGAACGGATTGGGGATTCTGGCGTTCAAGCGGGCGCCCAGAGAATAGTAACTCTGGTTAAAGGTCCCACCCGTGCCGTTCCAGCCGGCGTTAATGATACGGCCGCTGTCGGAAGCCGATGTGCTGGTGATCAAGTTGCTGGCGCGCTGGCCAACGTAGTTCACCTCGATCTGGAGATCTCGGAAGATCTCCTGCTGGAAGCCGAAGCTCCAACGATAGTTGCGAAGGTTCTTACGATTGTAGTCGTAAAGGGACAGAGTGTTTCCAAGCAGCGTCTTCAGTCCCTGGCTGGAGCCGGTCGGCTTGACCAGGCCATTCGGGAACGGGTTGGAGAGGGTGTCGGCCGGGGTAAGCCCCCCATCGAGGGTGGTCACCATATCTGTCTGCGCGGCAAAACCGGTGGTATTGACGAACGGCTGCCACCATTCCGAGTAGAAGATCCCGAAGCCGGTTCGAAGCACGGTGCGAGGCAGAATGCGGTAGGCGAGGCCGATGCGCGGTTGCCAGTCCGTCGTCTCGGCCTTGACGTTGCGGCGATTGCCCGGTGTCGCGAAGAGGATGCCGCCCTTTACGTTGAAGTTTGCCGCGGACAACTCGGGGATCGGGCTGGCCGCGTAAGCCGCCTTGGCAGCCGCCTCGATGGGGTTCGAGACGGTGAAATCCAATCCGTTAGCACTCTGGTTATAACGCTCCGTCACGCCCAAAAGCAGGTCGTAGCGGAGGCCGAGATTCAATGTCAGTTTCGGCGTGATCTTGAAGTCATCCTGGAAATACCAGCCATAGAAGGGAGCCTGCGGGGCTGTCAACGCCCGGAGATTGAGTAAACCGGCGCTGGGGTTACCGAGCAGGAAACTCGCAATCCCGTTGCCCAGGTTGTTCCCCGTAACGAACGGGTTCGGCTGGGTGAAGCCTCGATCGAAGTTGTACTGGCCGCCCGGACGGTTCGCGCCCACGGAGTTGTTCTGCTTCACCTGGCCCTGAAAGCCGAACTTCATGTTGTGGCTGCCGGAGATTTTGGTGACGCCGAAGTTGTAGGAGTAGGTATTGGTGTGCTCGAACCACTGGCCTTCCGAGGTCCCGATGTAGTACATGTCCGAGTTGTTGAACCGCGGGAAAATCTGCTGTTGCATCAGGCTGACCAGCGAACTGGCGAAGCCGAGTTTGGTCTGATCGAAGCTGGGGTGAGTGCCTTCCTGCGTCCAGCGGGTGTAGCCCGCCTGGGCCGTGATGACCATGGAGGGGCTGACGGCGAAGGCATCGCTGATACCGATGGAGGTCTGCGCGCGGTTGTTACCTTCCAGAGCGCCTACTCCTCCGCCGATATCCCACGGAGTCGGCGTACCCGGGAACCCCTGATTGTGCGACCAGCGGGCAAACAGCCGATGGCGCTTGATGTTGGGATCCACCCGCACGGAATAGTTTTCGCCATCGTAAGGAGCCGGAACCTCACTGTAATAGTTGTTGGCGTTGGAAAATGCATCGCCCAGCGAGGTCGAATTGGGATACCTGGAGATGACGTTGGCCGAGATGGCATTGATCCGGTTGGCCGGAATTCTGTTGCCCGGGAAGAGAGTGCGGAGATAACCGCCCCTGCCGTCCGGGGCCGTGGTCAGGGGGTCGGCAATCTGGAATAGGGCGCCACTGGCGTTGTAGGTCTGCGAGAAATCGCCGGTACGCTGTAGGGCCGTGGGCACGGTAAACCTGTAGGCCCTCGGGGTGCGCTGGCGAAGGCCCTCAAAATTGAAGAACCAGAAGAGCTTGTTCTTGATGATAGGCCCGCCGGCCGTCAAGCCATACTGGTTGAAGCGGAAAATGGGGCGCGGAGAACCGTTCTTGTTCGAGAAGAAGGCGTTGGCGTTGAGTTTGTCGTTGCGGAAAAAGTCGTACAGGTTGCCGTGGAGCTGGTTCGTCCCGCTTTTGGTCACAACGTTGACGAACATACCGCCGCCGTGGCCGTACTCCGCGTCGAGAGCGTTGGTCTGGACGGTGAATTCCTCCACGTCGTCCACGCTGGGAATGTAGGCCACCCGGTCGGATACGTTGTTCGGAATGCCGTCCATCAGGAACTCGTTCGTCCTATTGTTCGCGCCGGAGGCCGACGTGTAGGAGGTGCTGTCGATGTCGATCAGGCCGTTGGTGTTACTGGTGGGTGAATTGTTTGTGATGCCCGGCGCCAGGTTGACCAGCATCAGGACGTTCCGGGCCAGCAAAGGCATATCCGTAACGACCCTCTGCTGAACGTTACGGCTGACAGAGGCGGTGGAGGTCTCGAGCAGCGCCGCCTGCGCGGTCACCTGAACCGATTCGGTGACTTGGCCGAGTTCCAGGCTGAAGTCCGCCGTGGAACGTATGCCGGTCCTTACGGCGATCTCTTGAGTACCCTTCTTGAAGCCGGTTTTCTCAACCGCGACTTCGTACCGGCCGGGGTTGACCAGCGGGAAGAAGAAGTAGCCGCTGTCATTGGTTGTGGCATCCCTGCTCACTGCGGTGTCGATGTTTTTCAAGGTTACTTTGATGCCAGTGAGCAGGGCGCCGGATGGATCCTTAACCGTGCCATCGACCGTGCCCACAGGCAAAACCTGTGCGGCTGCCAATGACAAAAAGAGAATTGACACCACACACATGCAAGTGAAGCGGTTCATACACTACCTCCAAACTTAACCCCAACAGCCAGCACCCGAACGAACTGGGTCCGGTTACTCCTGCACTTCATAGTACACCCGCAAGTGCCCAACCGGAAGCTCCCACGGCGCGATTGGATTTGGTCTCATAGGCTTCCGGTTCCGCGTCTCGACTGCCGGTTGATCCGCTGTTCCTCGACAGCATCGACCAGATTCCGTTGCTCGCGCGCGGACGGCGCGCGAAGATGATCAACAGCGTCCGGGGAATAGTCGATTCGATAGGACAACTTGCTGTCAGAATAACGCGCGGTCGATCTGAAGTTATTGGTCCTGCCGTCCGCGGCCGTCCTCGCGGTTGCGTGGGTGGCGCTCAAGAGGCGTGGTTCCCAGGAACTCGCAACCGCGCTGGGGCGGGGAGCAGCCGCCGGAGCCGCGGCGACGCTCGCGCTGGAGGCGATTCGGTACACCGGCTTTCGACTCGGCTTCATGCCGGGGAATCTGCCCGAGCTGATGGGAGTGTTATTACTGGATCGGTTTGCGCTGGGTCCATCGGCGGCATCCACGCTGGCGGGGTTCGCCTATCATTTTTGGAATGGCGCCAGTTTCCGCGTGATCTTTGCCCTGCTCGCTGCGGAACGCTCCCGTTGGTGGACCCTCCCCTACGGATTGGCGGTTGGGCTGGGCTTCCTGGCAAGCCCGGTGGTGCAGGCGCTGGGCGTCGGTTTGTTCGGAAAAGACTTCAGCTGGCACTTTGCGGCTACTGTCCTCGCGGCCCATGCCGCATACGGTGCAGCTCTTGGCTGGCTTCTATCGGTCCGCCAAGCATTCTGCGTGCCGGGAGCGCCCATGTCCTGGATCTGCCGATGCAACCGCCCCCGCGATAACACGGCGTGAAAGCAGTGATTTTCTTGTTGACTCTGTACCCAGGTACGGGGTGTAAGCTGGGATGGGATGAAGAGCTGGACCAGCGGCGCCTTGGCCCGAAACGCCGGGGTGAATATCGAGACCGTTCGTTATTACGAGCGGCGGGGATTGCTGCCCAAGCCGCCCCGGACACAGTCCGGTTACCGGCTGTTTTCCGATGACGCCGTTCGCCGCCTCCGGTTTATCAAGCGAGCGCAGCAGATCGGGTTTTCCTTGAAAGAAGTGAAGGAGCTGCTCGGCTTGCAGATCAATCCACGCACCATGTGTGCAGACGTAAAGCGGCGGGCCGAGGTGAAAGCCGCCGATATCGAATCCAAAGTGCGGGACCTCGAAGCCATGAGAAAGGCGCTGGTGAAGCTGGCCGCCGCCTGCTCCGGGCGGGGTCCGGCGACTCAGTGCCCGATTCTGGAGAGCCTCGATCACTTATGATTATCGAGCTGGTTTACGACCAAGACTGCCCCAATGTGACCCGGGCCCGAGCGAACCTGATCCGCGCCCTGGCTGAGGCGCACCGACCGGTGCGCTGGGTCGAATGGGATGCTTCCTCACCCGAGGCCCCACGGCGCGTGCGAGGCTTCCCGTCCCCCACCGTGCTGGTCGACGGGCGCGACGTGGCCGGGCTCGAGCCGGGTGATGGCGCGGCGGCGTGTCGCTGGGGGTTGCCGTCAGTCGAGAGCATCGTCCGGGCGCTGCGCCGTTCAAGGCGCGCCTGGACTCGCCGCCTGCCCGTGCTGGCCGGAGCGGCCGGCGCCTTGCTTCCCAAACTGGCTTGCCCGGCTTGCTGGCCCGCTTACGCCGGCTTGCTCTCCGCTTTGGGCCTGAGCTTCCTGCTATCCACCACGTACCTGTTTCCGCTCACGGCGGCGTTTCTGGCGCTGGCCTTGGCTGCCCTCCGGCGCGGCTCGCTGCTCGCCGGCCTGGCGGCCTCAGCGCTGCTGCTGGCGGGAAAATTCCTCTTCGCCTCTAACCCGGCGATGTATGGCGGCGCCGCATTGCTGGTCGCCGCTTCGATTTGGAACACGAGGAGAAATCGCTATGGCTGCAAAACGCAAGATTGAAATCTTCAGCGCCGGTTGTCCGGTTTGCGAGGACACGATCGCGCTCGTCAACCGCATCGCCTGCCCTTCGTGCGAGGTGGAGATCCTGGACCTGCATCGGCCCGAGGTGGCGGCCAGGGCGAAACGGTATGGCCTTCGAAGCGTTCCGGCGGTGGTGATCGACGGGAAGCCGGCCGACTGCTGCGCCGCCCGGGGCGTCGAGGAGCGATCGCTCCGCGCGGCGGGCGTGGGCGTGCCGCTGCCGTAGCCCGGTTTGCGGCCTTGGCGTCCTTGGCGTCTTGGCGTGAGCGTCTTCGCGTGAGCGCCTTGGGGACGGCCCCTACAACGTCAGCACGTAGGCGATGACGTCTTCCTTCTCTTCGTCGGTGAGGAGTTCCTTGTAGGCCGGCATGCCGCCCCCGCCCGCGTCGACCACCTCCAGAATCACGTCGTGGGTCGCGTTCTTGCCGCTCGGCAGCTTGCCGTCTTTGACGCCCTGCAATCCGGGCCCGATCTTCTTGTCCTTGCTGTCCGGATTATGGCAGACCATGCACTTCGCCTCGAACAGATCCTTGCCCTTGGCCACGTCCCCAGAGGCGGCCTTCTTGGCCTCGCCCTTGCCCTTCTTGCCCCCCTTTTGCGCGAACGCGCCGGAAACCGCCAGGCTCAGAGCTACCACCACCGCCAGCATCTTGAACTTATTCATCCCTCTGCATTCCTCCTGAGCAATATTTCATTTTACCCTAGGAATA
>JACQDI010000887.1 GCA_016201195.1 Acidobacteriota bacterium
CGGCATTCCAGCGGCATCCCAAGGTCACCCTGCGCCACCTGCTGACCCACACCTCCGGGCTGCCGCGGGACGTGCCCAGCCGCAAGACGCCGCCGGCGATGCACCAGGGCTGGCTGGCGCGGCGGCTGGCTGACATCGCCGATGAGGCGGCGCAGATGGACTTGATGTTCGAGCCGGGGACCAAGTACTCTTACTGCAACGCAGGACTGGCCACGCTGGGGCGGGTGGTGGAGGTGGCCTCCGGGCAGCCGTTCGACGTGTTCCTGAAAACCCGGCTGTTCGACCGGCTGGGGATGAAGGACAGCTCGTTTCAGCCGCCGGCGGCGGTGGCCCAGCGGGTCGCCGCCCTCTACGCGGGACTCCAGTTGAGCTATCGTTACGATCCGAGCTTTCAGATCACCAATCCGGCGCCCAACGGCGGCCTGTTCTCGACGGCGCGGGACATGGCGGCGTTCGTGCAGATGTTTCTCAACGGGGGGCGGTACAACGGCGCGCAGATCCTGTCGCCGGCCTCCGTGCGGGCGATGTTGACGGACCAGACCCCCTCGCTGCCCGAGGTGCGGGGGCTGGGATGGGCGCTCCAGCCCTGGCTGCCGCGGCCGGCGTCGAACGGCGTGTTCACCCACAGCGGGTCAAGCGGGACGTTTGAGTGGGGAGACATGAAGCGCGGCGTGGTGGGGATCTTCTTTCCACAGACGGCGGGGCCGCGGGTGACGGCGGCGCACCGGGAATTCCACGGGCGGATCAACGCCGCGATCGACACACCCGCAGCGCGGCTCGATCCGCAGTGGGCGCGCCACGTGGTGGCCACCGGATACATGAACCAGACGGCGGTGGCCGCCGACTTCACCGGCGACGGGCGCGTGGATGTGATCTCAAGCGGCCGCAACCAGACGCTGCTCTACGTGGCCCCGGAGTGGAAGGAAGTGGTCCTACACAACGGGCCGATCCACCTGATCCACAGTGCGGCGCTCGACGTGGACGGCGACGGCAAGATCGACTTTATCGGAGCACGATACTCCCCGGGGCTGATTTTCTGGCTGCAGCAGCCCGCGAATCCACTGAAGGGGCCATGGCCGTATCACTTGATCGACGACCAGGTCAACGGCATCCATGGGCTGATGCTGGGCGACGTCGACGGCGACGGGAAGCCGGATCTCGCCGCCACCAGCGCGCTGCCCGATGGGCCGTTCCCCAATTCGCTCGCCTGGTTTAAGATTCCGCCGAACCCGCGCCGGGCCGAGCGGTGGATCCGCTCGATTTTCGCGCGCAACGACGCTCCGGGCCTGACCCACTACATCGGCCTGGGCGACGTAAACGGCGACGGGCGCATGGATGCGGCCACGGGCGCCAAGATCGCCGGCGGCGGCAACTACTACGCCTGGTGGGGGGCGCCGAAGGATCCACGGCAGATCTGGAAAAAGCACGTCATCTCGACCGGCCAGGAGGGCGCAACCAATATCCTCATGGCCGATGTGAACGGAGACGGGCGCATGGACTTTGTCGCCTCGCGAGGCCACGGCAAGGGCCTGGTGTGGTTTGAGGCGCCCGACTGGAAGCCCCACGAGATGCACGCCACGCTCACCGGCCCGCACAGCCTGGCCGTGGGCGACCTCGACGGCGACGGAGACATCGACATCGTCACCTGCGCCAAGGACGATTTCACCCTGGCCTGGTTCGAGAACGACGGCAAGGGCAATTTCAAGACGCACATCATTTACACCGACCAGGCCGGTTACGACGTGCGGCTGGTGGACATGGACGGCGACCGGGACCTGGACATCCTGGTCGCCGGACAGCAGAGCAAGAACGTCGCCTGGTACGAAAACCGGATCAAGAAGTGAGGAGCCCTTTTCAACGGTGGAGATCGTCTCAGGCCGGGCCCCAGCCAACCCCTACACCAACGTCAGTTTGGCTCCACGCGAAGCCATATCAAATCGCTGGTGACGCCGGCGCTCCGAGGCAACTGCCATAGCAAAGGCACCCTTACAGGGGTTTGATCTTAATATTTGCGCTCCCTCCTATGCCACACGGTCAAACACTCGTGCGGCCTCATCACCCGGAGCCCCGACCGCCGGCTGTAGTTGGGCAGACAACTCACATACACGGAGCTGCCTCCGGTTAGACACCCGCAACTTTATGTAGATGCGGTGCAGATGACTTCTTGCCGTTCCCTCGCTGATCGACAGCTTAGCGGCTATGTCACGGCACAGCCGTCCCTGGCTGAAAAGCGCGGCAATCTGGCGCTCCCGCGGAGTCAGGCGGGTCCACAGGCGCTTGGCCAGAATGGAATCGCTGCAGTCCTCAAATCCGGAGTCACTCGAGTTCAGGTGGCGTCCACCCGTGAAAAGGACGTCCAGCCAGATCTTGCCTCCATGGACTGTCCGGATCGCTTCCCTCAACTGCTCGACGCCGCTCTGCTTCACGACGCATCCTCTCGCCCCCTTGGCGAGGGCCGCCATCAGCTCCTTTGGGTTGTTGCGATCGGCCAAGATGATGGTCTTAGTTGGAACGGCGCTGGATTGCAGTTCGTCCAGCAGGCTCTCCCCGTAGCGCGTGGGCATCTTCGGGTTCAGGAGCAGAACGTCGGTTTCCGTCACGCGCAGCAGCTCCAGCGCCTCACAGCCGTCCGCTGCTTCGCCCACCACCTGGAAATCCGGCTCCCTAGCCAACAGCGAGCGGAGACCGGCACGAAACAGTGTTTGGTCGTCCGCAATTATGATGCGAATAATACCTGAGGGCAGGAAACGGACTGCCCGGCTGACCCAGGTTCTAGTTGAAGCATTGATCTCCTCGGATTCGTTGAGCATCTAAGCCTCCATCCTTTCCCTCTGTAAGCGTTTAAGCGTGGTTGGAATGATTGAACTCGCTCTGGGCCCGAGCGGGCGTACGAGTGGGTCCCCCTTGCTGGCGCAATGGACGAACGTCGCCGACCGTATGTTCAGCTCCAGTTAGCAGCATGCGCTAACAATTCGCTCTGCAAGCTGCGGCGGACACCAGTCCATCCGTCGCTCTCCACCCTCCCACCCTGTCCGCGGCATTTTCCGGAGGCGGGGGGAGCGCCCTTGGCGTGATTCGCCCCCTGCTTCCCGAAGGGCGAGAGAATTAAGTGAATACGCCAGGATTATACGGCCTTGAGTGAGACCGGGCAACGATAAAAGATACTTACTGCTATCGAATTACTGCATAGAGTATTACTAAAGCCATATGCAGTGTACAACTAAAGTCATAAGGCGGCAACACCACCAAGATCAGCAGTTGCAATACCAGAGGGCCGCGGGCCGTAGCGCGGGACACGTCCTGGGCGTGCAAGAACCTGAGGCGGTCCAGGAGCAGCATACCCGATGGCGGCGATGCCCAGTCCGAAGGTCAGCCCCGGGGTAATCAACGGTCTGGTTTTGGTTTCCATTTTTTCTCCTTGTATTATGGAGGCGCCGGCAGCGCCCGGCCGCGTTAGCGTTTTCAGCAAAGGCCGGGGGTTTATCGGCGAACGACGCCCGGAGAGGGGGCAAGCCTGTGAGCAAGACTTTCGCTATCGGCGAGCGACGTATTTCTATCGGTGACATCGTGGAGGTCGGGCGGCGGGGGGCGCCGGTGGAGTTGAGCCGCAGGCCCGCCGTGCGCCGGCGCATCCGGCAGTCGCGCGAATGGATCCTGAAGGCGCTCGAGCGCGGTGAGATCATCTACGCGGTCAACACGGGCGTGGGCAGCCACGCCGTGTTCCTGCTGCCGGAGGACCAAATCGAGCGCTTCCAGGAGAGCAACCTGTACCAGCTCTGCTGCGGCACTGGTGCGCCGCTGCCCGGCGAGATCGTCCGCGCATCGATGCTGCTACGAGCGGTGGCGCTCGCCCTAGGCTACTCGGCAGTGCGGGTGGAGGTGGTGGAGCAACTGGCGCGGCTATTGAACGCAGGCATCACGCCGATCGTCCCGCGGTATGGGTCAGTAGGGGCAAGCGGTGACCTGATTCCCTCGGCTTACGTGGCCATGGCCCTGGTCGGGCAAGGCAGCGTCGCCTATCGGGGCCGCGTGCTCACGGCGCGGCGGGCGCTCGAGCAGGCGCGGATCAAACCGCTGCGGCTGAGCTACAAGGAAGGCATCTCGCTCGTCAACGGAACC
>JACQDI010000888.1 GCA_016201195.1 Acidobacteriota bacterium
GATGGCCAGCAGCAAGGGGACCGCGCGTTTCGGCACCACCGTATTGTAGCGCCGCATCGATGGGCAAATTTTACTCTTCGCCGGAGTGCACTTTTACACGGTTCGCGGAATCGGCCCGCGACTGCGCGCGAATCAACGCGCGTGCTAACAAAGGAGTTATTTGCGTTCAGTCGCGTTATTTGCGGCCTTTCAACGGCTGGCCAACAAATTGCCAGCGCACGCCGGGGAGGATGCATCACGATGAACCGACGGATTACTACTCTGTGTGTGGCAGCACTATTCTGCGGGCTCGTTCCTCTGATGGCCGACGATGACGAGGGCAAAGGAGGAGGCATCAAGACCTTTACAGCGCAATTGTTGCGGATTGCGGAGCTGAATGTTCCGGCCGGCAACCCGGCCGGGCAACAGTTAGGGCCGCTGTTTGGTCCCAACGGCGCCGATCCGCTGAAAGACGGCTCAGTGGTTGTCCGCAACGACGGCCGGGTCGAGATTCTCTTGCGCGGCGCGCAACCCAACCAGACCTACTCGGCGTTCTTCTGCCGCTTCGCGTTCGGCCCGGCGGGATGCGTGGCGATCGGCGCCGCCGGCGCAGTGCCCACGGACTCGGCGGGCAACGCGCGAGTAAACCTGGACTTCCCCCAGCCGCCATCGTCGAACAACGCTTGGGCGGGCGTCTTCATCCTGACCCGGGCGTCCGCGAACCAGTTTGTGAGCGGCTTCCTGGTGCGAGCCGCGGGCAACACCGAGCAGACCGACCTGGAGATCACAGGAGCTATCACCTCGCTAAACACCGGCGCCTCATCGTTCCGCGTCGGGACGCTGGGGCAGGACATCTTCACCGACGGCGCCACCGAGTTTCAGGGACAGGTGAAGAAGTTCCTGGATCTCACCATCGGCATGATGGTTGAGGTGGAAGCTCACACGCTTCCGGACGGCCGCCTGATGGCGCGGGAGGTGACGACCAAGGGTCCGGAGGGAGATCCGCCCCGCCGCCGCGGCCATAAGGACTAGGTTGGGGATCTCGACGAGCGAGTTGTCGAGAGCAGGAGCCTTGGTGTTGATGCGCCCGCGCCTCCAGCCGTAGGTTCTGTACTTCGAAGAATCCACCGATTCGTCGAAATCGGTGTTGACTTTTTGGGCCGGAGCCGGCGCCGGGGCGAGCAGCAGGGTCAGCCAAAGCAGAGCGGCGGTTTTCATACTGTCCCCGGCCCGTAGCATAACACTGCTTGCTGCCGGATCGCTCACTCGCCCAGCACGGTGACCGTGATCTCGCGCTGCCGCGGGTGGTCGTCGAAATCGCACAGCACGATCTGCTGCCACGTGCCGAGGTAGACGGCGCCGTCGCGCACGGGGAAGCTGCGCGCCGTTCCCAGGAGCGCACTGCGCAGGTGGGCGTACCCGTTGTGATCGCCCCAGCGGGCGTTGTGAGCGTAATCGTCGTTGGCAGGGGCGATCTGTTCCAGGGCGCGCTCGAGGTCAGAGACCGCGCCCGGCTCGAACTCGATAGTGGTGATTCCTATGGTCGAGCCGCGGCCGGCCACGTTGACGATGCCTTGCCGGATGCCGCTCGCGGCGACAATATCCTCCACCTGGCCAGTGATATCCAACACGTGACAGCGGCCTTTGGTCGTCAGCCGGATCATCTTTTGCGCCACGGCCATCGCAAATATTGTACACGCGTCCCCGCTCGAGCCGTTAACGAATGGCCCAGAAACACGAGGAAACCCTTGCGTTTTGGCGGCTGATGCGGTTTGATGGAACGCATGAATACCAGAAGACATTTTTCGTTGCTGGTTGCAGCTTGGCTCCTTCCCGTGGCCGGGCCGGCCCAGAAGCCCGCCTCCAAGGGTGAGTACCTAGTCTATATCGGCACCTACACCGGGTCGAAGAGCCAGGGCATCTACGCCTACCGCTTCCAGGCTTCGACGGGCCAGTTGACCCCGCTGGGCCTGGCGGCGGAAACGGTGAACCCGTCGTTTGTCAACGCGCATCCCAACCGCCAGTACCTCTACTCGGTCAGCGAGATCGCCAACTTCGGCGGGCAGAAGGCCGGAGCGGTCAGCGCCTTCCGCATCGATCGCCAGACGGGCAAACTGACCTTCTTGAACAAGGTTGCCTCGGGCGGTGGAGGCCCCTGCTACGTGGTGGTGGATAGGGCAGGGAAATATGTTCTGGTGGCCAACTACAACACCGGGAGCGTGGCGGCGATGCCAGTCAAGAATGACGGTAGCCTGGGCGAGGCCTCGGCGATTGTGCAGCATGCCGGCTCGGGCGCCGATCCCAAGCGCCAGCAAGGGCCACACGCGCACTCGATCAACATGTCGCCCGACAACCGCTTCGCCATCGCCGCCGACCTGGGGCTGGATAAGTTGTTCGTCTATCGGTTGGATCAGGCGAAGGGGACGCTCACCCCGAACGATCCGCCGTTCACCAAGGTCAATCCCGGCGCAGGGCCACGGCACTTCGCGTTTCATCCTGGCGGCAAGTTTGCGTACGTCATTAACGAAATGCAGTTGACGGTGACCGCGTTCAGCTACGACGGGGCCGGCGGGGTGTTGAAGGAACTGCAGACCATCTCCACGCTGCCCAAGGATTTCACCAGCACGAACAACTCGACGGCCGAGGTGCAGGTGCATCCCTCGGGGAAATTCCTCTACGGGTCGAACCGCGGCCACAACAGCATCGCCGTGTTTGCGATCGATGCGGCGAAGGGGACGCTCACGCCCATCGAGCAGGTCCCCACCCAGGGCAAGACGCCGCGCAACTTCGGCATCGATCCGACCGGCGCTTATCTGTTCGCCGCCAACCAGCAGTCGGACACCATCGTGATCTTCCGCATCGATGCGAAGACCGGGCGTCTGACGCCGACCGGCCAAGTGCTGGAGGTGGCCTCCCCGGTGTGCGTGAAATTTGTGGCCGCCGATTAGCGTTAGCTCACGCAAAGACGCCAAGCACGCCAGGGACGCAAAGAAAACCCTTGGCGTTCTTTGCGCCCTTTGCGTCTTTGCGTGAGCGCTTTTACCCGAAATGGCAGGCGTTCCCGTTATCCCCAGTACGGCTCCCCCTCGACCAGGTGGCTTCGCAGGAA